>JAAYMW010000198.1 GCA_012521175.1 Candidatus Epulonipiscium sp. | reverse complement strand
TTTTATCTCAAAGAATAAATCTTGAGCGCACTCACATCGATAAGGTGTCGCAATCCCTTTTAAAGCAGGGATATTTTTATCTCCCCTATAGCCTGTAATAAAGTTTTTCCAATTGTTAAAGCAATAATTTTAAAGGATGATTTTTACAAGTTTACATAATTAACATATTTTTGACTTTTCCTTCATTTTTCCTGTTATAATTTTCTGGTATATATTGAAATTTCAATAAAAATAATTCAAAATGAAGTGCCGTTTTCCCATTGAATAAAATCATCCCTTTATCTATCCCTATCTATTTAAGAAATACTCATCCCAAATCAATAATCCAGGCATCTCTTATATAATCTTCAATAATTTTTCTTGATAAGTTAAACCAGCTTTTACACTTATCCAGTATGATTGAATCACTGGTAACAATTCTTTCCTGACCGGATAATACAGAATCAACATTATCAATCAGCTCAACTTCAACAGGTATCCCCCACAAGTCTGAGTATTCCAATATCTTGCTTTTTAACCTGCCTGAATTTGAGACAGGAGAATCCAGGTAGAATTTTACCGTGGTAACGGCTAAATCCCTGAAGGTCTTTCCTATTAGATTCAAGGCAGCATCTGTCTTGTCTATAATCCTGTATGTACCCCTCAGCCCTGCCAAATCTCTTATCACCTGGTCTTTTCCAAGCAATATGGGGCTGCCGGATAAAGCAACTTCAAGAGTAATAATAAGATTAAATCCATCTATTAGTAAACAGCCATCCTTTGCACAGTCAAGCGGAAGCATTGTTGATTTTCTTTTTTCATATTCGATTGCTGAAGATGTTGTTCTTTGAAGAGCTGTTCTTTCCCTCGAGGAAAGGAGATAATGGTTGCCCACAAATTCAATTATCTGTTTCATTTTATATCTTCTGTCAAGCAGCCATTGTATTTCTTCCTGGGCAACTTTTAATTTAAGATTTTTTTCAGAAAATATTTTTAAATCATCTGGGTCGTAACCTCTTTTGACTATTTTCATTATACACCATTTACCCTTATCTATATACAATATCCCATTCACAATAAATCAGCTTTCAGTTCTTACATCATACACGAATATTCACAAAGTCCTATATTTGCTTTATTTACTCACCCGATGGAGGATATTTTAGTATGCTGATTCTGTATCTTATCTTCGTTTAGATTTTCCATTATACGGAAGAACTTTTTAAAAAACTTAATTTTATTCACTAATGATTCTGGTCTGTAATTACAAGCATCATACTTGTTTAAAATACCTGCATGGTTAATATCGTTACGCAATCGTCTCAATTCATTAAATATATTATTTAACCCCTTAAGATCTATTCCTTGTTTATTCATTGTTTCATCCAGTATATATATCTTATACTCCAAAGAATTTTTATCTTTGTGTTTGATTATAGCAGAACCTAATAAATTATTCCTGTTAGCTTTTAACGTATTAGATACTGTATAATAGAGTTGCTTTTCATCCCCTGTAAAATTTAAATAGGTACTGATATTATATTTATAATATTCTACCAGTATGGTCAATGCTTGTTGAACCAGTCCATTTTCAATGCACCACATAATTATACTGTAAATATTATTTGTTTTGTCATTAAATTTACTGTATTTTTCTTCAACTTTTTTTAACATTGGATTGTATAGATTTATTACACTATTGTCAGACTTAAGATTATTTATTATTTTTTTTAATTCACTGACTGCCTTTGGTATTTCATTTGTCCTGCAGGAAGCCATCATAAAACCTATATTCTCCATGCTTTCAATTAGTTTGTCATATTTTGAATCAGAATTTTTTGTAATATTTTTTAGAAGCTTTGCTTGTCCAGTTGTGATAAATTCGTTTAACCCATTGGAAAAATCAATTAAATCAATCATTTCTGCTGCATTTAAGATAGGAAACAAAACATTATTATCCCTGTTATATATGTCATTATCAAAAACTCCATAATACATTGCCTTTACTTCAGCATTCTTCAATACTCTTATGTAGTTAATGACCAGAGTAGCAATAATAGGCATAATTCTGAATGAATGTGTAATATCAAAATAAACTACATCATTGTCTTCGACAATATTTACAATTTTGCCGAATATGCTCCAATAATCTTTTTCAATTAAATATTGGTTGTCCTTTTTAGAATTTTCATCAATAACAATGATATCAGAGACATCGATTACAGTTTTTAAACTATCCCAGTTTTTCTTTTTTGACATTTCTGTAGCAATTACATATGTATATATTTTGCCATTTTCTTTAAGCTTGATTTCATTTAAGATTGCTTCTTGAACAAATCTCGTTCTGTACACTTTGCAGTTTATTTCGTAATTAACTTCCTTATAATCTGTTGTACCCAGAAAGGTAATAAACTTTGTACTCATAACCTCCACCTCAAATATATTTTCTAAACCCAAGGAAGGTAAATTCAGAGGTTTTCAAAGTTCTGTCATCCATTTTAATTTCTTCAGTCACCCTGTCACTTATTGCAGCTAACACAAGTATTCCTTTCTCTTTCAGTTTATTTACCATTAAATGAGTAAATACCATTTCACCCTGACACAGCACAGCTTTAGGCTTTAATGCATATATCTTTTCAACATAATTATCTGCCATCCTGATTAATTCTTCTTCACTTAAATTACTTGGAATATTTGGAAATGGCAAGTCAACTATCTCTCCATATTCCTTTGCCTTTACCAACTGAGAATTACTCCAGTTATTGCTTGGATGATTAGTAAAATTTACAAACATAGACTTCTCCATAAAATATTAATCCGTAATCTGCTAAATATTTACACAATTACTCATCTCTCTCTATATATACAGCGTTCCTGCCATTGAAAAAATTAAAATTTCCAAACCCTGTTATTTCAGATAGTTTCAATACATCGTCCAGGGCTATACCATCATTGAACTTTATTTCTGCTATGAATCCGTTATCAGCAATAATACTTTCACCAAATCTTTGTTCATGAGATAATTTATGATAAAGTTTTAATTCATATGACGGTTTTATATACTCAATATCAGAACAAAAAATATGGAATTTATCATTCAGATACTTAATCCTGCCATATTGATTTTCCAAAATATCATTTTTAAAAACAACAGGAGTTAAAATATTTATGCCATCAATGAATGATGATATTGGATTTAAGTTGTTGTTGATTTCTAAAGAAATAATCTTAAAGAAACATTTCCCTCCAAACAGGCCCCTCTGTTCATATTCTTTCAGTGAAAATATAATAAAGTCGACAAATTCTACAGCATCACCAATCAATGTAAAATAATATTCATGAATTTCTTCTGATTTAAACTCACGCTTCAAAGAAGGATCATAGGATACTATAAACGGAATATCCCGGAAGTCACTGAAATCCGCACCTGTTAAAAAGCTATAAATGCATTTGCCATTCCTGCTGCAGCCGGAACACCTGACATCCGGACAAATACAAACAATTCGTCTGATAAAAGAACATACGGATTTATAAATTGCAATACTGGGACTTTCCGTAAAAACTGCATCCTGTAAAAATTTAATCTTAATCTTCATATCCTTAATTCTTATATCTGTGTTTCGCATAGCTTTACATACCCTGGCAGTTCACTTCCTGTATCGTCTTTGAAATATTTTCTTGATGTAGGAAAAATCCTCTTATTTTTCAGAACAAATTGGAGCTTGCTTAATTTTTGGCTTAGATCTCCGTATAATTTTGAAGCTTCCGTATTTAAAATCTCATATTCATCATAGCTATTATTCAATATCCTCATGAGTTCCTTTGGATACAGGATATCAGGCAATAAATATTCAAAAAATATTTTATCATAAAATTCAGGATATTTTTTTCTTATTGCCAGTCCAATTGTGTGAGACAAATAACCGGTATCCTTTCCTAATTTCATGATTGGTTCTCTCACATCATTCATATTCTTTATTTCTTTAAGCCTGGATACAAATCCAGGTCCCTTAATGTTAAAATACTTAATATCCTCATCAATCAAATCGTTTGTATAATTATAGATGCATTCTGTGATTTTTTTATTATCCAGGTAAAAAGCCAACTTTTTATTAAATGAAATGACGCCATCCCTTTTTCTTATATTACCGTTGACTGCATTTTTTATCATACCATAATCAACCAGAATTTCAAATTCTTCAGTCTCAGAACCACCATCAGCAGCTTGTACATATTGTACATTGCTCATACCTTCTTCTGAATTAAGAGATATTATTTCTTCAGAAAGTATTCGGGCATTATATTTAACATAATTAACATCCCTGACTATCAAAAATCTGAACGGATCATTGGCTATTCTGTCATTTTTCCCCAGTATAAGGGCTTCTATTTTTTTATTTCCTTTGAACAGTTCCTTAAGTTCATTAAGGCTGAGATTCTTTATGTAATTATAAAATATTGCTGTCCGTATAAATCCCTTTATGGTAGTCCCGGGTATGTATGCACCTTCCATATTGTACATGTTTTTTAACACATCTTTGTTATATTCCTGAAAATCCCTTAAATTACATACATATTTCCGGTTTTCTGTATCCAGTATTTCCCTTCTCACAATTTTGTTTTTTATCAGACCATTTAAGTTCTCATAAACCTCAGAACATTTTGTAGAAGAACTATTATCAATAGATGCAATTAAACTTCCAATAGCATCATGATTATCCTTATTAATATATTTAACTATTTCATCTATATTAAAAAACCTTACTGTATTATTGTCATAATAGCATTCCATGGGTGTGAAGGCTTCCCCTGTTCCTATAAACACTGGTGTTATTACCCTGAGAAAATACATGATACCCCCTCCTATACAAAAAAACCTAACCCATTTTGGTAAATCTTACTTCTGCCAATTTCTTTTATAACCGGCAGGCATCCATTTATTCTTTCCCTGTTGTTTAGGTGAATTAAGCTTCCCTCCGTCATATACACAACTTGTTTTTTTACATTATCCTCTGTTAAGAATTCCTCTCTGCTTTCCACCCTGTAGTTTAAGCTAACCAATTGATAGTTGTTCTTCTTTGACCAGTCAATATCACCATTTTGGGGTATATATTTTGAAAGAAGATAGCTTTTTTCAATCTTGCTTTCAGCAAACAGGTCGCCTGCGTCTTCCGGATTTGAAAATTCATATACATTCATGCCGGTACTTTTATCCCCCAGCAATGCTGAATCACTTAAATACTTCAGTACTGAATTAATCATCACTTCATTTTTTGTCTTAACATAAAAATTAAATTCCGCATCCTTTTCAATATATATTCTTTTATGATAGAATAAATTGCCTTCTTCAGTGGAATTGGTCAGCCTGTTAAGATTATTTCTCATATCATTTATTACTTTTATCCTTTGCAATTTTATGTTCTCCGAAGTTTTACAGAGGAAATCATTCTCTAATATATACACTCCCTTTTTCAAGGCCAAATCAATAATTATTTTGCCAGCATCAAATCTGCCTGTGATAAAGTCTTTAAAAACCTCTTCAGAAATATATCTGATTTTGTTCAGCTTTTTAATTACAGGAGAGGTTAACTTATAATCAATCACCCGAAATTTGTCAATTACCTCATTATCTGTAAAGTTTATTATCGGCTTAGGAAATAAACCTTTCGGAAATGTTGAAGACAAAATAAATGTATCTTCGCAATCCAAAAAATTATCCAAAATTTTTTCCAGTCTTTCCGAGCCGTATAAATCTCTTATGGCCCAGCAGAATGCCCCAAAAAGTGTTTGAGAGTCGGCAAAATCTGTCATGGTGCTTTTTGCTTTCATTGTAACTCTGTATGTATTCATAAAAACACCTGCTTTACAATGTAATTTTTTCCCATTCAGGTTCTTTTTCTTCGCCCTTGTAATACTTACTTGTTCTTATTGTTTTAAAAATATTCTGGAATTTAACCTTTCCTGAGCCACGGGTTCCGCCTGCACCCAAATAATTTTCCTCCAGAAGTCTCATTGCCTCGAAAAGTCCATTTTCAAGAAATTCAGATTCTTCATCACCATCATACAAGGTAACAATAAAGCTTCCTTCAAATATAGCTCCTCTTGGTACACGTTCAATAGGTCTTGGAACAGCAGTTGATGTAAGTCTGTATATTTTGTTTTCAGTCTTAATTTCAGTAAATATACCTTCTCCTAACTTTTGTTGAATTTCAGCTTTACTTTCTTTTTTTAAAAAAGCATCTCTCACAATAAGTCTTGTAGGTCTATATTTAAGTTTTTCATCTTTAGAATCTTCTGATTTTTTATCCTTTACTTTCGATGCACCAATTCCAAATAATTTTGCAGCTGTTTCATTAGGATCAGATATTACTTCACCACCATTTTCAATTAATTTTTCACTATTAAATTCCCATTCATAAAGACTTCTCATTTTACCTTTTAATGATGATCCGGGTATGTATGGTTCATTAGTTAAAGGATCTTTAATAACAGGATTGTCAACTCCACCTATTTCAAATCCAGAATTACCTGCTCCAATTGCTAAGCCTGATATACATATTAATTCATATTTTATTATTATTTTTTTCAACATATTAAAAATCCTCCTTCTTACAATAAGCAACAAGTGCTTCCATAAATTTTGCAAAGCTGTAGAAGTCCTCTTTGCTTTTTAGTTTTTCAGGCTTTATGCATTCCTTAAAAATATCATAAAGTGAATCATTAATTAATTTTCTTTTTTTCGCATAGATAATACTTGGCATTAACATATATATTTCATTTAAAAGATTATCATAATCAGATTTGTTTTTTAATCTCATGTCAATTGATTTAATACTTCCAAATATCTTCCTAATTTGATTGTTGTTCGTATCAACTATTACGATCTTTGCCGTTGCGTCAGCATAGCCGCCTGGTAACGCATAATCGATTGGTCTAAAAACATCTTTTAATGTTTTTTCTTTATCCCTGATTGCATTCATCATTTTTTCATATGTTGGATTAGTCTTTTTATTACCCTTAGAATTCATTTTACCGCCTTTAGTATTTCTCTTTTGATTCACCATTTCATCCCCCTCTTTTTTTGTTTGTTCATATAATGAATGATATTTTAATATCTCAAAATCCTTTCCTTTAGGCATATTATTCCTCCTTTCCCCTTGTTTTTAACAATGCCAATGTCAACGGATACCTGGCAAATTCCACACCTGGAACTCCATTTCTCAATGTCAGCAGTTTTTCTTTCAGTTCTGCTGCAAGCCTGCTGCTTTTTATATTTCTTGTAATCGAATATGCCAAAAGAGGCACTATTTGAAGCTGCTCCTCTCTGAACTGTCTGTTATCGATACTTTTACTTGCGAGCAAAATTTTGTAAGTCAAACCTCTTGATATACTCTTATCTTTTATATGGTCCTCATAAAATTTGCCTTCCTTCAGCAATTCTTCAACATTGTAATCGCTGCCCTTGTCTTTCCATGTGAAAGGATAATTCAGCACACAGAGTCTGTCTTTTTCATCTGCATTCTTTGCAGCCTCCAGATATTCATCTGCTTCTTTGACAGCTACTCTGACAGGAGTTTTCTTACCTGCAATTGCAATACCTCCGGACAAGGTAATGTTGTCATTATTGCAGCAAAACAATCTGAACTTTTCCCTTATTCTCTCAGACAGCTTAATAATCCATTCCCAGGGTCCGATTATAAGCAAATCATCTCCCCCAGCATAATTTACATAAAAGATATTCTCAGGTTTTTCTCCGTCTATAATTTTGTTCGCTTTTTTAAACTCCTCTGAGTATTCTTTACTTAGCTCTTCACATATAACAGGAATATAGCCAGAGAAAAACATATCTATCATCCTGCTTAAATTAGTCACTCTTGATATACTTCTGTTCTCTTTTTCTATACCGCTGCTAAACAAATATCCTAAATTATCAACATCCATCTTTAAAATTCCCAGCTTTTGATCCCCTTCTATTGCCAGTTCTGCAATCTTGTCAAAAGTCAGTACTTCATTATTTCTGCGAGGTATTACTTTGCTGATATGCTTGTACTTACCTGCCTTATATTTTCTGCTTACTATTAATGAGTAGTCAGCACTGTCATATCCTGCCGGATCATTCGCTAATACAATCTTTCCAATTTTCCCCAAAGGGAACACTTCTCCTTTTAACGGGATATCACCATAAGTAAACACAACAATGGAAGCTTCTTTTAAAAGGATATCTCCAAATCTAATTATATCCAGGCAGGAACTGCACAGTGATTCACTGACAGCAGACTTGCTTTTACAATGCAGGCACACTTTTCCGTGAAGCTCCTTTTTAATAAAAAAGGACTCACCATATTTTTGTATCATGTATGAATTCTTTGATAATTTCTCGTTCTTAACAACATTTTTCAGTTTTTTGATCAAATCAGAATAGTTCTTGCTTAAGTCCCTTTTTGATGCTGATACCTGTCCGAATACCACACTTAATCTATTATCAAATTCTAAGTAAAGCATTTCTTCAACTTCATACTTTATATCTTCAAGTTTTTCAAGAATTCCCTTGTTGTTAGGCAATAAAATCTGAAAAATGCCGCCGCCACAGTACAAAATATTTGCAAGTGTCAGCTCCAGCTTATACACAATATAGGTGCTGATGAATTCAGATAAGAAACTAATAAACAAAGACCTGCCCCTAAGGGCTTTTGATACCTTACTTGTCGTGGCTTCACCCTCAGTTATTTCATAAATAAATTTCTGAATACCTGAAATATCACCTTCCAACAGCACGAAGGGCTCATCAGCATCTTGGTCATAGTTTAAGCATACAGCGATTGAAGCTGTGGTCTTCAAATGATCAAATAAAGATATATCAGGGTAGTCTATGGTTGATGAGGGAACATAAATCAAATTTCTCTCAAAAACTCCCAACAAGTCATTAAAGATTCTTACAATACTTTTTTTGTCAAAATTCAGATTCTCGATTTCTCTTACGATTTTCTCATACAGAGCATAGTATCTTTTTTCCGAGTCTGACGTGTTTACTTTTAAGCTTTCCACGGATTTAGGAAACATGTTCTCCAGGTTGTCAGCTGTATCTAATTCATAACAGAAACTTCCACTGCTTGTCTCCTTTTCGTACAAGCCTGTAATATCTTTCAATATGGGCACCAGTCTTGTATTTTTATAATTTAGCTGGTTATCCTCATCGCTTTTAAATCTGTCCATTCCTGCTGACAACCAGTCAGCCTCCTGTATTATGTAATCATATTTGTCTGACGGCCTGTGGTGTTTGGATGAGGCATTGATAAACTCCGGAGCCAATATATTGGAAAAATACTTGTCCAAAAAAGCAGCAGTATTAAGGGAATGCTTATGTGTAAAATACTTGCCATTATATGGACAATATATATCTTGAGCGCTTTCTTTAATTTTCTGCGCAACATTTGCTCTTTGACCAACCTTTCCAATATCATGCAACAAAGCCGCAAGAGCCAGATAATGATTTGTTTCTCTCATCTTCCCCTCCTTAATTATTCACAACTACTTCATATTTTCCCAATCCCATTACACAACCCTTTCCAATATGAAGAAGCTGCCCAAATTTAATATATGGATAATATTCATCCAGATCCCCAACATAGGTTATCTTTCCAATCATTCCCCCTGTACTTAATCTGCCTCCCCTTCTTGTTGAATATCTTTCCTGCTTTACCCATCTGGTGTTAATTTCATCGATGCATATCTTTTTTGCCTCTTGAATCAATTCTTTATAATTAATATTCATTTTTACATCCGAATAATATTCCAGTATAAGGCTGATTCTCCTCAAAACATTTGTTATAAAAGTTTCAAAGTCAAGATTTTGGATAAATTTTCCGTCTTTCTTTACCCTTACCGGTGTTTCGAAAAAAATACTGAGCTTATTAATCTCTTCATCAGAAAATTCAAAATTATATATGGCAGGCTTTATATTTTCAGCATATAATAGCTTTTTCTCAGAAACCAATAAATTGTTGCCTGTATTAATTATCTTTTCAACTTCAAACTTGTTTCTGTCCTTAGTCAGGCCCCTGTTTTCCAACTCAAAAATTGCATTTAAAAAATAGCTGATATAACTATTAGCTATTCCAAAGATGGAAATCCTGAATTTAAAGATATCATCTTTCTTAATATAGGTGGTTCCATTCATCAAAGGCTCTATCACAAAAGGATTGGGAGTAGTATCCACCTTTTTCAAAATTGAATTCATATCTTTATTAATTCCATAAAAAATCTTAGTATACGGGCAGTCATGACTTTTGACACATCGAATACATTCCGTATCCTTAGAAATACAACTCATCCTTTTAATACTTCCGCCAATGGCACCCCTTAACATTGAACCATGATATTCTGGTAATACTGTATTTTCAAGTGCTTTCATATGCACTTCAAGCTGCATGTAATTAATCATATACTTTCCTCAGAAACGTTTGCTATACAATAACATTATACCATTATTTTCTAAAAATCGCAATATATTTCAATTCAAATCCCTTTTATATCAGGGTTATTTTTTATTCGAACTAAACAAGATTTACAACATGGATTGTTTAGAAGGGTCGCAATCCCTTTTATATCAGGGTTATTTTTTATTCGAAAGGGAATGGGGAATCTCAGCTTCAGAACTTATCAGTCGCAATCCCTTTTATATCAGGGT
>JAAYMW010000220.1 GCA_012521175.1 Candidatus Epulonipiscium sp. | reverse complement strand
TTTAATCCCTCAATGACCTGATTTAAATTCCCTGCAAGCATGGATAAGTGTTCTGAAAAACTTGCTTGTTCTTCACTGGTTGCAGTGACTTCTTCTATGGATGCAGCATTTTCTTCAACGATTGCTGCTATCTGCCCTATTGCTTCTGTGGACTTCTCTTTTTGTTCTTCTATTTCTATGATTGATCTATTAATATTTTCTATTTGTTCTATGACTTTTTCCATAGAAGCTGCCATTTCTTTAAATTTACTGTCTGTTTCATAGACAATTTTGCTTTGTTCTTCAAAGATCTTATCTGAAGTTTCAACCACAGATACAGTTTCTTTAATTTCTGACTCTATTCTTGAAATGATATTACTAATCATGCCTGTTGCATCTTTTGAATGCATCGCCAGTTTTCTGATTTCATCTGCAACCACTGCAAATCCTTTTCCTGCTTCTCCTGCTCTTGCTGCTTCTATGGCTGCATTTAAAGCTAGTAGATTGGTTTGCTCACTGATATTTTCTATCACTTGGATCACTTTAATGATTTCCTTTGCTTCTTCATCCAGCTTTTTAATTTCTTCATTAATCACTTGTGTGGATTTTACCGCATTTTTTGTCTTTTCATTTAATCTTCCCACTGTGTTTGCTGCATGATCCCTTGATTCTTCTGTTCTGCTGATCATTTCCATTGTAATTTCTATTCTTTTTATAACTTGATTAATGGTACGCGCTAATCCTTCCATTAATGCATAACCATTTTCTGCTTGTTTTGCTTGTTCTGTGGAGCCTAGCGCCAACTCATTGATTGCTGTCGATACCTGGGCTGCCGCTGCCGCCGACTGCTCTGCTTCAGTTTTCATTATATCTGAACCTTTTTCTACTTCAGTCACTGCATGATTTACTTCATTGATTAAGTTCCTGATATTTTCTATCATTTTATTAAAGCTTTGTGAGAGCTTTCCTATTTCATTTTTGCCGTTTAAATTAGAGTATACCGTTAAATCTCCATTTTCTGCTTTTGACATTAAATTCATGATGTATTTTAATGGTTTGGATATACTAAAGGAAATTAATCCTCCAATAACGGCAGACAAAATTGCACATAGGACTACTATAGTAATTATACTACTTCTTGTTGCCTTCATTTCTGACATTAAAGAGGATACAGGCTCTTTTGTAACGGCTTTCCATCCATTGGTCGCAGTTGCAAAACTGATCAAATCACCACTTTGAGTAAAATTGCCTGATAGCTCTGTGCCATAAATAGTAGTTATAATCTCATCTTCATTTTTAACGCCTAGCTTTTCCTGGTCCAAATGGGCAACAATGTTTTGATTTTCATCTAATATAAATACATCTGCATTGGTATCTAATTCTACATGTTGCAATACAGAATTAATATATCTGCTATTAATGGATATCACAATGATTCCTATTTCATTCATGGTTGCAAGAGATTTCATATTTCTAACAAAGTATATATTTTGATAGGAATCATTCAATCCTGTAATCCATAAAGTGTCTTTCCCAGAGTTCTCTAAAAATCCTTTGAACGTATTGTAAAATTCCATTTGCTTATCATAACTTTGAACTTCATCTAATATACGATCATTACCACTGCCTATTTTAGTACCATCTTCTTTGTATATATACATTCCTGTTATATCATTATTCGTATTGGCTATGGATGACAACGTAGCTTTAACTGCATTAATATCTTGTAATTGTTGGTAATTAGATTTGTTTTGACTGTTTTCTTCAATGATTTTGGTAATCTCTCTATTAGAAATCAACATCATAGAAGCCCGTTCTATTTCATCTATTTTATAGTTGATATTTAAGACCAGCTGATTGATCATCTGCTTTGAGTAAAAACCAACTTTACCTTCTACAGTCTCTTCTGCATTGTAATAAGAAAAAATACCTACTACACTTAAGGGTATAATACTTA
>JAAYMW010000197.1 GCA_012521175.1 Candidatus Epulonipiscium sp. | reverse complement strand
CTTCCATCTTCTAAAATTTTAGGTTTAATTTCTTTGTTTGTCTTAAAATGAAAATTTAATTGAGCGTTTTCTCCATTAACAGGCTTAAGGCCTTTAGCTATGATATATTTATAATTTGGTTTTCTTTCATCTAATGCTTTTTTCAACTCTTCTTTATCTATGCCAAATACTACCCCTTTAGCTTCAATTTGTTTAAGGACATCATCATATGAAAGAAGTGCACCATTATTTTGAGGAGGAATAAAAGAAACAACTGCAAACATTTTATCTTTTGAAATCTCTACAAGGACTTGTTCATTGATGCGCTCTGTATCAATGTTGGAAAAAAGTAATATTTCAAACTTTTCTTGAGATTTTACAGCATCAACTGCTTGTTTAATTCCCTCCAAATTATATTTCTTGTAACCTCTTTGATTAAGACGCCTAACTATATCTTCTACTGTTACAAATTTCCCTTTTCCGTGAGGTGCATAAACAATAAGATAAAAGCCATCTTCCTTCATTTCAAAATCAAAGAAGCCATCAAAATTCTCTTGGAGGTGTGATGATAAACCCTCAAAATTTTGCATAATATTCCCTCCTCTTAACTAAAATAACTCGAACAGAATTGATTTGTATCTTCCTAGTTTTCCTTTTAATCTCGTAATTGCTTTAGTATGAAGCTGCGATATTCTAGATTCTGAAACCCCCATAATCGCACTGATCTCTTTAAGAGTTAGCTCTTCAAAATAATAAAAAAATAGAATTTTTTGCTCTCTTTCTGGGAGTTTTTCAATTGCCTCTTTAAGAATTCTTTTTAACTCTTGTTTTTCTAAATATGCTTCTGGTTGTTCAGTGCTTCTACGAAAATCTGTATCAGTTTTAGGTTCGCTATTTTGTTCGACATATTCCTCTAAAGAAATAAGAGAAAGTAAATTAATCTTTTTCAATATCTCTTGCACTTCTTCTTTAGAAACTCCAATTTTTTCTGCAAGTTCTTCATCTGTAGCACTTCTGCCTAATTCTGCTTCTAATTCCATACAAATTTTTTCAATTTGCTTGTATTTTTGTCTTAATGTCCTTGGTACCCAATCTAATTTACGGATACTGTCCAATATAGCTCCCCTAATTCTTAAGGAAGCATATGTTTCAAATTTAACTCCTTTAGAAAGATCAAATTTATCTATTGCATCAATCAATCCAAAAATACCATAACTAATAAGATCCTCATACTCCACATTTTGTCCTAAATAAATATTTAATCTCCCAGCAACATATTTAACTAAAGGTGCATATTCAATAATAAGCTTTTCTTTCAAAGAAGGCTGATTTGTCTTTTCATATTGTTCCCACAACTCTTGGAGATTTTTTTCAGTCATATAATTCCTCCTGAAACAAATTTGTTTTCAGCCACCATCTGGTCACAGGGATTGTTTTCATAATAAGATCACTTTTTTGTTGGATCCTTTTCTAAAATTTCTTCATTGCCATTATCATTTTCTTTTTTAGAACTTAAATAAACTTTTTCAATCATCAACCGAATAATAAATCCAATAATATAAAATAAAAAAATAATTATAATTAGCTTTAAAAGCATAGTATTCAGCGAGTCCTTTTGAAAGAAACTTATTCCTCCAATAATTATACTCGCAAATAAAGGAAGTATAATATCCAACTTTTTAACCATATTTTATCCCTCATATTTGCTTTATTCCATGACCAATTGTTTTAATAACAAGCCTTCCATCCTCTGTATACAATTCTATAGTTCTTCCATAATTTTCACCAGTATCAGAAGCTATAATAGGAATCCCCAGTTTTTCCAAAATAGCCTGAGCTGCAGATACATTTCTTGCACCAACTCTCATCAAATCGCTTGATTGACTAAACGAAAACATTTGAGCTCCTCCAGCAAGTTTAGCAACTATTCTGTCTTTTTTAGCCCCTATATTAATCATCTCTTCTATCAACTTAACAGTTGCCGTATCAGCAAACTTCGCAATATTTGAATTGTTTTTAATTTGTGTGCTGTCTGGAAGCATTATATGAGCCAGTCCCCCGACTCTTGCAATAGGGTCATATAATGCAATTCCAACACAAGAGCCAAGCCCTAATGTAGTTAGAATATCAGGATATTTTGCTACATTTAGATCTGCCATTCTAACTTTAATAATTGAACTAGAGTCCATCATAAGCTAACCCCTAATGACATCAAAATTTTTTCAAAAGAATCAATGTCAGGTATCAAAATAAAATATCCTGTAACATGGTCAATTCCTTCTGCAAATTCAGTTTCGATAAATAAAACTTTATCTCCTACTTTTCCAAATTCAATTGCAGGAACACTCAATATAGCACCTGCCATATCAAAGGCCATTTGAGGGATGGACGAAATAATATTCAATTTAGTCAATGTCGCTAAAGAAGATAAATAAGATCCAGTTAAAATATTGCCTATTTCCTGAAGTGCTGAAATATCTAGTTCTGTAAACTCAGAAATATCGTGAATATCTCGTTCCATCAAAATATTAACTAATACATGGGCTGATTGCTGTTCAAGAACAAACATCATCATACCACTAATTTCTCCTGACACATCAAGTAAAATACCAACGACAAGGTTTTCCGGACCACCTAAAATATCAGCGACATTTTTAAGCTCTAAAATATTAACCTTAGGAACACCCATATCTACTTTTTTATTTAACATTTTTGACAAAGCAGTAGTCGCATTACCTGCTCCAATATTTCCAATTTCTCTCAAAACATCTAAATGCAGCGTATTTAACTTATCTATATCGATACCCGGCATTTTTTCACTCCTTCGAATAATGATAGATTTCCAATCCGAATATAAATACACTCAGATTGGAAATCTATTTAAATCAAAGATATATATTTATTATACTGTGGAATCAATGATATTTTTTAAATTTAATAAAGTAACAATATGACCGTTTACTTTTCCTACTCCCTGGATAAAATTAAAGTTAATATCAGATGTAAATCCTTGAACATTTTCAATTGCTTCAGAGGGTATCTGAAGTACTTCTTTTACTTGATCAACAATCATTCCAATTTTGTTATCCTCTATTCCAACAATAATAATTCTCGTCTCATCATTATATTCATCTTCTTCTAAACCAAATTTACTTCTTAGGCTCATTACCGGAATAATTTCTCCTCGAAGATTAATCACTCCTTTAATAAAATAAGGGGACTTAGGGACTCTTGTGATATTTTGTATTCTCTCAATAATCTGAACCTTTTGTATATCAATACCATATTCTTCATTTCCCAATTTAAATACTACATATTGTTTCGATTCTGCCATAGAAATATTCTCCATATTATCGCCCCCATCTATACCAATGTATTTATATCTAAAATAAGAGCAACTTCTCCGTCCCCTAAAATAGTTGCACCGGCAATCATACGAATACCACTAAGATATTTTCCTAAAGATTTAATTACAATCTCTTGCTGCCCAATCAAACCATCAACTACGAAACCTGCTTGTTTCTCACCTTTTTTAACAATAACAACGGTAATAACATCCGTTTGATTGCTTTGTTGTACATCTAAAACTTTATCTAATCTAACAATTGGAATAACTTGATTTCTTAAAACAATTACCTCTTGTTTCTGTACATACTGTATATCTGATACTTTAACATCTTCAATGTTTTGTATCGTATTAAGAGGAATAGCATATTTTTCTTCCCCAACTTTAACCATAAGCGCTTGAATAATGGCAAGAGTTAGAGGAAGACAGATAATAAACTTACTTCCTTTTCCTAAAGTCGTTTTAACTTCAATGTCTCCACCCAATGCTTCAATCTTGGTCTTAACTACATCTAAGCCAACGCCTCTTCCTGAAATATCAGAAATATTGTCTGAAGTACTAAAGCTAGGTTTAAACAATAATTCAATGATTTCTTGTTCGGATAAATTAGCAGCTAATTCCGGACTAACCGTACCTTTCTCAATTGCTTTATTTAGAACTTTTTTCGTATCTATACCATTGCCATCATCTTCTACTTCAATGATTACATTGTTTCCATCTTGGTAAGCTCTTAAATAAATATGACCTGTTTTTTCTTTTCCTTTACGTATACGTTCTTCTGTTGTTTCCAACCCATGATCAGCTGCATTTCTAAGCAAATGAATCAAAGGATCCCCTATTTCATCAATAACAGTCCTGTCTAACTCCGTTTCTTCTCCAGACATAGTAAGTTCAATATCTTTGTTTAACTTTCTTGATAAATCTCTTATCATTCTTGGGAAACGATTAAATACTCTCTCAACAGGAACCATTCTTACTTTCATAACTGCATCATGAATATTGGTTGTAATTCTTTCTAAATACTCTACTGCTTCATTGTAATTTTGACTATTATTTTCTCCATCGATTCCTTCAAGTCTTGTCTTTACAATGATAAGCTCACTGACGAGGTTCATTAAAGTATCCAAACGATCTATATCGACACGAACAGTTTTTCCCGCTTTAGGTTTTGACTTATTTCCAGAATATTTTGAAACTTCACTATCTTCTTCATATATAGTATCTTGAATCGTATTTTTAGGTATTAAGTTTTCATGTATTACATTTCCTGAAATATTATCAGTTAAACTAGAAGGATTATTTTGCGGAACCACATTTTTTATTATTATGTCTTCTACCTCAGCAATGTTAAGCAATCCTTTCTTAATCGCTTCTTTTGATTCTTTTGAAATCACTACAACAGTGAACTCAAACTCAAATTTTTCATCTTCAATATCTTCAACCTTAGGAATAGCTTTTATGATTTCGCCATAATTTTCTAATGTTCTGAACACAATAAATGCACGGGCTGATTTGAGTACACAACTTTTATTTAAAAATACAGCGATTTCATATACGTTAAAATTTCTTGCGATGGCACTTTCTACTGCATTATTCTCAAATTCAGTTAATGCAATATTTGAAATATCTGAATTGGAAACATTGATATCTGATGTTGAACTAGTATCAACAAAATTTTCTTTATTTTTATCTTCTATTGTTTCTGAATTCCTTGATAATATCTCACCTAGTTCTATGAGAATATCATTATATTCTTCCGTTCCTTCACTTCCAGTGTTTACAATCTCGTTAACATAATTTTCTAATGCATCCAGACATTTAAATAAAGTATCAAGCAAATTTGAATTTGCTCTAATATGGCCATTTCGAATTTCTGAAAGTACATTCTCCATATTATGCGTAAGTTTTTGCATTCTTGTAAATCCCATAGTTCCCGACATACCTTTTAAAGTATGGGCTACACGAAATATTTCATTTAATATAGCCATATTTTCGGGTTCATTTTCAAGCTGAAGTAAATTTTCATTTAATCCTTGAAGATGTTCCTTCGACTCTTCAATAAATATTTCTAAATATTGGCTCATATCCATACTAAAACACCTCCACCGCTTTAACGATTTCTTTAGCAATCTGTTGTATAGGTACAACCACATTTGCAATTCCTGATTCAACAACTGCTTTAGGCATTCCATAAACAACGCAGGTTTTTTCGTCCTGAGCAATAATAAAAGCATTATTTTTCGTTTTAAGTTTTTTCATGCCTTCACATCCGTCAGAACCCATTCCAGTCATAATCACGCCAATAATGTTATTTAAATTAGTCTCTGCTAGTGAATTTAACATCACATTAACCGATGGTCGATGCCCTCCTACAGCAGGACTACTCGATAATCTGATCCAGTAATCAGACAAATTGTTTGCTTTTTCGATTAAAATATGATAGTCTCCTGGAGCGATATATGCAACACCCGGATATAAAATATCCTTATCTTCTGCCTCTTTAACCGTAATATTACTTAAAGTATTCAATCTTTCAGCCAATGATTTAGTAAAACCCGGAGGCATATGCTGAACAATTACATAGCTTGCCGGTAACGCTTTAGGAAGATAAGGTAACACTTCTTGTAACGCTCTAGGACCTCCAGTAGAAGTGCCAATAGCAACAACCTTCTTTAGCTTTGAACTAGGAGATGCTAATACACTGTTTCTTGCCACATATTTTTCTGTCTTTTTTTCGCTTCTAGAAGGGAAATTGTGTATTTTAGATGCAATAAATATTTTTTCTAAGATATGAGTTTTTATTTCTTCTTCATTCATTTTAAAAATATTTTTTGGCTTAGTAATAAAATCAACTGCTCCTAGTCCTAAAGCACGAATAGTTGTGTCTGCATCCTCTTTTGTTAAAGCACTAATTACTACAACTGGCTTGGGATTCGTTTTCATTAAAACTTTTAACATCTCTAATCCATTCATAGAAGGCATTTCTACATCAAGTGTAATCACATCTGGATTTAAATATTGTATTTTTTTTAGACCCTCTTCGCCATTATTTGCAGTTCCTACAACAATAAATCTATGATCACTATTAATTATATCAGAAATCACTCTTCTCATAAAAGCAGAATCATCAATAACCAATACTTTTTTCTTTTCTAACATTACATCACACTCCTTTATATTGTCTGACTTGTTTTCTTTGTTGTAAGAAAATGTACTGTATGATGGCATCCTGGTCACTCTTTTTGATCTCTTCAAATGACACTCTATACTGATATTTATAAAGTTCTGTATTTGAAGCCTCTTTTATTAATAATTTCCCTGTTAATGTTATTACTTTTTCATCTAATGGAATTTTTACAATAATATCTTCTTGATCTTTTAATTCTGAATTAGCTATAAATCGTATACCACCACCACTAATATCCTTTATAATTCCTTTTTCCCAACCGTTCTCTGTCTTAAATTCGAAAGGAATAATACATTCTAATCGAAAAAATTCTCTCCTCTGGATTTTTTCTAAAGGTGATACAATTTCAACCTCTAACATTTCAATTAAACCCTTTTTAAAAGAGTTCTTAACCACAACATTGCATTTATAAATCCCATTCGTTCCATAGATCACTATCATATATTTATTATGAAGTTTAAGAGGGACAATTTTCCCACCATATATAGGTGCTCCTATGATTAAAGTTTTATCATCGATACATTCTTCAATTTGACTAATATATCCTTTTGATTTTTTATTGTTTGAAAGATTAATTTTCCATATCTCGAGTTTTAGGCCTGGTAATAGAGGTTCTTTCATTTATGTCCTCCTTCACTGAAAATTATTAAGAATTAAAGAGATTCATTAGACGTTTTACAAATGATGTAAATCCTAAACCTCCTCTATTAGCAGCATCAATATTTATAATTCTACTTGAAATATTTTCAAAAGCTTTACTTGCTTCACTTTTGGGGAAACTTAGAGAGACGGGTTCTTGTAATTTGACTGATTTAACTAATGCTTTATCATATGGAATATAACCTAATTCTTCTATTTCTACGTCTAAAAAACGCTTAGATACTTGTTTTAATTTAAAGTATATTTCTCGCCCTTCTTCTTCATCTTCAACTCTATTGACTAAGAGCTTAATATTTGGAAGTGATTCTCTTTTTTGTGTAGATAATGTTTTGACAAGTGCATAAGCATCTGTAATAGATGTCGGTTCTGGCGTCGTAACTAAAACGATTTCATCCGCTGCCCTCGAAAAGCTTAGCACAGCATCGGTTAAACCAGCTCCTGTGTCAATTAATATAATATCAGTCATTTTATCAAGAAGATATAAGTTTTTGATAAAATAGGATAATTGCTTCTCATTAAGACGAATTAAATCCTGTACACCAGAACCTCCGGAAATAAACTTAATATTCATAGGACCTTCTGTCATAATTTCCGTAATAATTTTTTCACCATTCATAACATCGCTAAAAGTATACTTGGGAACAATGCCAAGAATGACTTCAATATTTGCTAATCCAAAGTCCGCATCGATTATAACAACTCTTTTCCCAAGCTTTCTCAATTGTACAGCTAAATTAACTGCTACATTGCTTTTTCCAACTCCCCCTTTCCCGCTGGTAATTGTTATTACCCTTGCAGAACGTATCTTTGGAGTCTCATGATTTAACTGATTATTATTGTGTATAATTTTTCTTAAATTTTCTGCTTGATCAATCATTCTTCCATACTCCCTAATAAAGCTTTTGTCATTTTTTCTGGGCTCATCAATTCAATGTCATCTGGGACATTTTGACCAAATGTAATATATGATAAAGGCTTTTGTGTCAAATAACGAATATTTAAAATTGATCCAAGGGCAGTTGTCTCATCAATTTTTGTAAAAATAATCCGATAGTTAGAAATGGGGGAATATTTATTAATTATATGAACCATATCCTTATACTTTGTTGTTGCGCTCAACACTAAAAATACTTCTTTTTCATCTATCTGCGATATGAGATGATACAATTCTTGAAACTGCTGAAGGTTTTTATGAGATCTTCCTGCTGTATCAACAAATATAATATCTCGACTCTTCATTTTTTCTAATGTCCCTGTTAATTCCTCCGGAGAATATATAACTTCCACGGGAACATTTAATATTTCTGCATATGTTTTTAGCTGTTCAACAGCAGCAATACGATACGTATCTGCAGTAATTAACCCTACTTTCTTTTGCATATTGAGAGCAAAATGTGCTGTTATTTTTGCAATTGTCGTCGTTTTCCCTACTCCAGTAGGTCCAATAAAAAAAACAATTTTGGTTTTGCTATGATCAACTTCTATAGGGATCGGCTTACCAAGCATTTGCATAATACGATTGTATACAATCCCAACTAAATCATTTATATTATTAGATTGAATATCTTCTGTTTGATCTAAATCTTTCAAGATAATTTCTGCAATCTCAGGAAGTACCTCATTCTTAATTAAACTATCATAAAAAAGCTGTAAAATGGTGCTATTATATTTTCTAGTCTTATCGTTATTATCTATAATTTGAATTTGATTTTCAGTACTTACCTTTTCTACAACTTTGGTTAATAAGCCTTCCAAATGCTCTAATTTAGTTTCCAAACTTTTTATTGTTTTCTTCTGTTCATCAATCATATACTTAGATACATTCACATCTGAGTAAGCAGTAATATCGTATCCTATATTTTGATCTGAATTTTTATGCTCCAATGCTTTTTTTTCATTCTTGAAATGATTTTTAGTGAATTGCTCATCCAATGCAGCCATTACTTCTACTGAAGGACGCCTAAATAATTTAAATATCCCCTTAGGGCTAATTTTTTTAATATTTAGGGCCAAGGCGTCCTTACCTAAATCGTTTTTCACTTTTTCAATTGCCTCATGTTCCGTTCTAGCTTCATATCTTCTAATTTTCATGTCAAGCTCACCATCCCAATCGACTGCATTTCAATGCTAGAATCGACTTCATTATATGAGAGCACCACTAAATCCGGTGCAATCTGTTCAGTTAATTTTTTAAAATAAATTCTTACAATTGGTGATGTTAATAAAATTGGTTGCTGTCCTATTGAATTGAATCGAGTAATTTCACGGCTTAACTTTTCAAAAATATGTTGTGTCGTCTGTGGATCCAACGCCAGATATGAACCTTGCTCGGATTGTTGCACAGCATCCATAATTGTTTGCTCTAACGCTGGATCTAAAGTAATAACGTTATTGGTTTTCTGATTTAAAAACTTTTTAGAAATTGCCCTTCCTAGATTTTGGCGAACATATTCAGTTAACAGATCTGTATCCCTCGTTACTGCACCATAATCAGCTAATGTTTCAAAAATTGTAACCAAATCTCTTATGGATACGGATTCTTTGAGTAAATTTGCCAAAACTTTTTGAATCTCCCCTATACCAAGGATCTTTGGAACCAATTCCTCAATAAGGGCAGGATGATTTTCTTTAACATTATTAATAAGAGTTTGAACATCTTGACGACTGAGTAGTTCATGTAAATGTCGTTTAATCACTTCAGTTAAATGCGTAGCAATGATGGATGGTGGATCAACAACTGTGTACCCCATCATTTCAGCCTTTTCTCTTTGACTTTCTGATATCCATAAAGCTGGTAATCCAAAAGCCGGCTCAACCGTCTCAATTCCATCAATTTCTTCTTCGACATATCCTGGATTCATAGCCATATAATGGTCAAATAGAATTTCGCCTTTAGCAATTTCTACACCTTTAATTTTTATAATATATTGATTAGGACTAAGTTGAATATTATCTCTCAATCTAATGATGGGAACGATTGCTCCAAGTTCTAATGCTATCTGTCTTCTTATCATGACAACTCTATCAAGCAAATCTCCCCCCTGGTTCACATCTGCAAGAGGAATAATTCCATATCCAAATTCCAATTCTATAGGATCAACTTGAAGAAGAGAAACAACATTTTCAGGCTTCCTAACCTCTTCTGCTTCAATATCCTCAGTTGAAACTTCTTCATTAATTGTTTCAAGTTTAAGTCTTTTATCAATAGAATTAGCTCCTGCAATAAGCAATATGCCCACAGGAACCATGATATACCAAGGCAATGGCGTGGTAATTCCTAAAACAATTAGCGTAGCTCCCGAAATTTGAAAAATCATAGGAGTACTTGCAAGTTGTTTGAATAAATCACTACTCATATTTGATTCAGTAGCTGTTTTCGTTACAAGTATACCTGTAGCAGTGGATATGAGAAGGGATGGAATTTGGCTGACTAATCCATCGCCTATAGTCAAAATCGTATATACTTCAAGAGCTTCCGAAAGAGAGATCGGTTTTCCTGTTGTAATCCCGGTAGTTCCTAAAACAAGTCCTCCAATAATATTAATAAAAGTAATAATAATTCCAGCTATCGCATCATTCTTTACAAACTTACTGGCTCCATCCATAGCGCCATAAAATTGCGCTTCTTCCTGTATTTTTTTTCTCCTGGCTTTAGCCTCAGTTTCATCAATCAATCCAGTATTTAAATCCGCATCAATTGCCATCTGTTTCCCAGGCATTGCATCCAACGTAAATCTGGCCGACACTTCTGCAACACGTTCGGCACCCTTTGTAATAACCAAAAATTGTATAATAACAATAATGATAAATACCACTGCACCAAGAACTACATTTCCACCTGCAACAAAGCTTCCAAAAGCATTGACAACTTCTCCTGCATATCCTTCTCCTAAAATAGCTCTGGTAGAAGATATGTTAAGCGCTAATCTAAACATTGTTGTAATCAATAGAATGGATGGAAACATCGACATGTCAGTAGCTTCTTTGGAAAATAAAGTATTAAGAAGAATAATGAGTGCCACAGCAATATTGATCGTAAAAAATATATCTAAAACCAACTGGGGAAGTGGTATAATAATCATCATTATAATTGCAATTACAAATGCTCCAAGAAACATATTTCCAGATTTCACACAAAAGCCTCCCTCAATATCCATAAAAATTGCTAATATAAAATATATTAATGCTAAATCTCTACATATTTTTCTTCAAACTATACACAAATGCCAATACTTCTGCAACAGCCTGATATAACTCAGGCGGAATTTCTTGTCCAATATCTACTGTTTGATACAGTGCTCTTGCAAGTGGCTTATTTTCTACAATTTCAATATTATTTTCTCCTGCTATACTTTTGATTCTTAGCGCCAGATAATCTACTCCTTTTGCTATAACAATAGGAGCTGAAGCAATATTAGAATCATATTGTATGGCTACCGCATAATGCGTTGGATTCGTAATCACAACATCGGCTTTAGGTATTTCTTGCATCATTCTTCTCAAAGAGATTTCTCTCATTTTTTGTCTTATTTTACTTTTAATTTCAGGATTCCCTTCTGTCATTTTATACTCTTCTTTGACTTCTTCTTTCGTCATTTTTAAGTTCTGTTCATGTTCATATCTTTGAAAAGCATAATCTGCTGCAGCTATAAATATAAAAAATATACCTACTTTGACGCCCATGTTAACGATGACTTTACCAATGTATTGAACCATCGGCAATAACTCCATATCCAACAAAAGTATTATATTGTCTGTTTCATCAATAACAGAACTGTAGATAACAAAACTGATAATTGTAACTTTAACTATAGATTTGATTAATTCTACAATTGAATGTTTTGAAAACAATCTGCTAAAACCCGATATTGGATTCAACCTGCTAAATTTAGGACGCAGTGGTTTGAACGTAGGATGCCATCCTACTTGAACATAACTAATAGTAATTCCCACAACTAATGCAATTGCAAATAAAGGAGATGCTATAATAATAATCTCTAATAATATATGTGGGCCAAATCCTAACATATAGGTGTTCGTAAAAATATTATCTAATTGCGAAAATAAAATATAGGTATCATGAAAAATAGAAGTTATTCTTCCATAAATAAAGGGTCCGAATATTTCAAGAGATGAAAACATTAGGATGAGCAGAAAAGCTGTATTGATTTCCATACTCTTAACTACTTGACCTTCTTCTCTTGCCTTGCTGCGTTTTCTCGGAGTAGGCTTTTCTGTTTTCCCATCCTTATCCGCAAAAAATTGCAAATTATATATTAATAATCCAGATTCATCTGTAATATTGATTATTTCTGTCATGGAATCATTCCCTTAATTATGAGAAATAGCTTTTCAAACAATTCTTTAGCAACATAATTATAGATCATGGTAAACAATGGCATTACAACTATTAAACATGTTATTCCTAAAATTAACTTAAGGGGCAGTCCAACAACAAACATATTCATTTGAGGAGCCGTCCGAGCCAATATGCCTAATGCAAAATCGAGAATTAAAATAGCACCTATAATTGGAGATGCAACCTTAATGGCAATAAGAAAAATGTCGGATAAAATAATAATATAATTCCCTACAAGTTCATTATTAAATACTGCTTCCCCAATAGGTAACACTTGATAGCTATAGCATAATGCCTGAATAATTTTGTGATGGCCATTGGTAATTAAAAGAACTGTTAAAATCATAAAATAATAAAGATTACCAGTAATAGGCACTTGTATATTACTTAATGGATCTAAAACGCTAATCATGGAAAACCCTATTTGATAATCTATTAATTGCCCAGCTAAATAAAAAATACTTAAAATTAAATATACTAAAAATCCAAATATCGCTCCTACCGTCAATTCTTTTAATATTAGAATCGTATAACCTAATATATGATCCTCATAATTGACTGTCATTGTAGGCATCGTAGAAATTAAAATAGTACTTACAATAAAAGAAAAACCTATTTTTGAATAAATAGGAGCATTGTCTCCTCCGAAAATAGGAGATGTAACGAAAAAACCTAAAAATCTAACAAAAACCAATAAAACAATATCTATTCTTAAAAATACATTACTGATTAAGAAGTCCATGACACATTTTCCTTTAGCGAATGTACATATTCATATTTGTATATAAATTATTTATATATTCTAGAAGGGTTGTAAGCATCCAAGGGCCAAAGATTAAAATAGCCACAAACACTGCAAGAATTTTAGGGATAAAAGCCAGTGTGGATTCCTGAATAGATGTAACTGTCTGAAAAATACTTACAATTAAACCTACAGTCAAGCTCATTAAAAGCATGGGTGCTGAAACTTTTATAACTGTTAATAAAGCATCCCGTGCCAAATCAATAACCATTTGCTCCATAAGGTTTTTCACCTCTTATTCTACCTAAAAGTTTGAACAAGCTGTCCTATAACAAGATTCCACCCATCTACCATAACAAATAAAAGAATTTTAAAAGGAAGTGAAATCATAACAGGAGGAAGCATCATCATACCCATTGACATTAATGTAGAAGCAACAACCATATCAATCACAATAAATGGGATATATAGTAAAAATCCTATCATAAATCCTGTTTTCAATTCACTAATAATAAATGCAGGTATTAATACTCTTGAAGGTATTTGTTCAGCAACATTTACACCCTCCGTATTTTCTATAGGATCCATTTGAGCGATTCCCATAAATAAGTTAAGGTCACTATTTCTTACTTGTCTGAACATAAAATCTCTTATAGGATTCATAGCCTTGTCAATCGCTTCCTCTTGGGATATTTGTCCTGCAGTATATGGCTTTAGGGACTGCTCATTAATTTCAGAAAAAGTAGGCCCCATGATAAATAGGGTTAAAAATAAAGCGAGTCCTATAAGAACTTGATTGGGTGGAGTTTGCTGTGTACCTAATGCAGAACGCAAGAAATGTAATGTTATAATAATTCTTGTAAATGACGTCATCATAATTAATATCGAAGGCGCCAAAGAAATGATTGTAAGGAGAAATAAAATTTGTAAACTTGAAACAACCTCTTGCGGACTTTCTGCAGGGTCTATATTAATACCTATTTGAGGTATTGGCAGTGTCGCATTATTTACAGGTTCAGCATAAACTTCAAACCCAAAAAACAATTGTATCATTAAAAAGATTATTATTCCGGATAATAGGAATTTTATATTTTTACTTTTCTTCATCTTGCTTCTCTCCACCAAAACGTATGTCCTTACTCTGTGAATCTTTGTCAAATTTTTTAATCCATTGTTTTAAATAAGAATCAAACTTAATATAAGATGGATCTTTTATGTTTTCTTTTATTTGTAATGCTTCTTTTTCAACTTCTGTTAAATATACAATATTATCCTTTGAAATACCAATTAAAAAAATACGATTTCCTACTTGAATAAGCTGAAGCATTTTCTGGGAAGCAATCACTACGGATTCTAAAATTTTAATATTACCACCTTGATATCTTTGGTATTGAAACCTTCCAATCCATCTCGTAACACAATAAGCACCAAATAAAATTGCAGCAAATAGGAATATTAGGAAAAAAAACTGGCCTAACATATTAAACCAGTTTATATTCGTCTGCCCTCCAGTATTAGAAGTAACACTATTCTGAAATAATAGAAACGAGAAAGAAGAATCCATTTGAATGTACATTTTATCCAATAACCTTCTTTACTGCTTCAACCACTCGATCTGCTTGGAATGGTTTTACTATAAAATCTTTTGCTCCTGCTTGTATCGATTCAATTACCATTGCTTGTTGTCCCATTGCAGAACACATGATAATTGTTGCATTTCCATCTATTTTTTTAATTTCTCTAACAGCTTGAATACCATCCATCTCAGGCATTGTTATATCCATAATAACTAAATCAGGAGCTAATTCCTTAAATTTTTCTACTGCTTTAACACCATTTTCAGCTTCTGCTGCTATTTCATATCCATTTTTAGTTAAAATATCTTTTATCATCATTCTCATAAAAGCTGCATCATCAACGATTAATATCTTTTTTGCCATTTAATACCCTCTCCTTTGAATGATTATTGAAGAATATCTAGCTGTTTAACTTATAGGTATTATAATATATTTTATGGATAAATTCTATGCCAAAAAGCAATAAAATTACTATAATGTATGACTAGATCCTATTTTCAGGGTTGACTATTTCAGTAATTCTGATTCCAAAATTTTCATCAATTACAACAACTTCACCTTTTGCAACAAATTTTCCATTAACCAAGATATCAATAGGCTCTCCGGCTAATTTATCTAACTCAATAATCGTTCCAGGACTAAACTCAAGTATTTCTTTAATTAATTTATGAGTTCTTCCTAATTCAACAGTTACTTCTAAAGGTACATCCATTATAATGTCAATGTTTTCTTTTTGTCTCATGAAAGAACCAACATCGAAATTTTGAAACTCTGCTGGATGTACATTGACACTTTGCTGGTAAGAATTTTGAGACATCATTTGTGGTTGTTGAATAGGCGTCTGTTGGGTAGGTGGCATTTGATAACGCATATTATTGGGCTGATCATATTGAGCATTGGCTAAATCCTGTTGTGAAGTATTTATCTTTACTTCCTCTTGCTTTGCAGGTGTACTGCTTGTTGAACTAGGGTTAATCCGTTGCTCCACTGTTTTAGTTTGCTGAGACTGATTTCCTTGAGAGCTCATCAAATTTTTTACAAGCTCCTTTGCAAAATCAACTGGAAGTATTTGCATAATCTCGCTATCAACTAGATTACCTATTTCCATTTTAAATGCTATTCTTACGATTCCTTCTTCTCCAAACCCCAAATTATCTACCATACTACCTTCTTGAAAATCAGCTACAAAAGCATGGGGAGGATTAATATCTATTTTCTTATTAAACATTGAGGACATAGATGTGGATGCAGAACCAACCATTTGATTCATAGCTTCACTAATAGCACTTAAATGAAGCTCCGTAAGTTCTCCTGGTGTATTAGTTCCATCTCCACCCATCATAAGATCGGCAATAACTTTAACATCATCCTCTTTTAAAATGAGTAAATTAGTTCCCCTTAATCCCTCTTTATATTCAACATTGATTGCTACAAAGGATTCATTATATTCTTTTGATAACTGACTCCAAGTCATCACCTTAACTTTTGGAGTTGTAATGGTTACCTTTTGATTTAATAATGTAAATAATGTTGTTGCAGCAGTACCCATGCTAATATTGCCTATTTCACCTAATGCATCTTTTTCATCTTCTGTAAGAACATCTTGGATTATATCAAATGCATCATTAGAGTAGTCATTTAAATCTGCATCAGTTCCTCCTAATAATGCGTCAATTTCTGCTTGTGAGAGCATATCTCCCATTACTCATCCTCCTTCCTCTCAATTGAAGTAATTTGAATAGCATTTTTGTTTTTAAATAGTCCCGGTTTTGCACGAAACTTTAAAAGATTTCCTACCATAACATCCAAATCGGAATTTGTATAAGAATCTAACTTTATAACATCACCCACTTGAAGATTAAGAAATTCTCCAACGGTTATATAAGTTTTCCCTAAAATTGCCTTTATAGGGATCTTAGCAAATTCCAATCTTTTTTCTAAATATTTTCTATAAGTTGTATTTTCATCTTGTTCAACGGTTGTAAACCAATACTTCGTATTGAGCCTATCCATTATAGGTTCAATAACCAAATGAGGAATACAAATATTCATCATGCCCTCAACTTCACCAATTTTCATATTCAAAGTTACAAGGGCAATCATTTCATTGGGAGAAATAATTTGAGCAAACTGAGAGTTCGTCTCAATTTTCTCCAGCCTAGGGGTAATTTCAATAACATTTTCCCATGGCTCTCGTAATAAATTTACTAATTGAGAAACTATTCTTTCTAAAAGGATTCTTTCAATCTCTGTAAATTCTCGTATTTTTTCAATCATTGAACCTTTTCCGCCTAAAATCCTGTCTATAATGCAATATCCTAAATTAGGAGAGAGTTCAAGCAAAATCGATCCTTTTAAAGGCGAAAAGTCTACACTGGACAAAATGACCGGATTCGCAAGAGAATTGCTAAATTCATAATATGTCACTGCTTCAGCATTGATCACGTCTATTTGCGTTGGAGTACGTAAATATCCAGACAAATAAGTCGATACAATTCGAGAATAATTATCAAAAATTATTTCTAAAGTCCTTAATTGCTCTTTTGCAAATTTCGAAGGTCTGGCAAAATCATATTTTTTAATATGCTTTTCCCGGTCAGTGGTTTGAATATTTGTAACATCTAACTCTCCTGTATTTAAAGCCTTTAAGAGCTCATCTATTTCACTCTGTGACAGAACTTCACCCATTTAACCACCTCCCATTATCTTTTTAAAATTATCTCAAACTATTGTACAAAAAATTCACCAAAATAAATATCTACAATCGTATTCGTCTGAAATTTGTTTTTAAGTTCATTTAATATTTCTTTTCCCATCAACTCTTGAATATTAGGGTCCTGCATCTCTTTATATGTTTTATTGCGAATAACGCTAATGATAGTATGCCTTATTATCTCCATTTTTTCAGTTAAATCTTCATTTAAAGACTTATAATCTTTCTGACTACTATCTAAAGCTAACCCTACTGATATACGAAGCAGATGCTTTTCGTCATTTTCTTTATCAGTAATTAAGTTAGCAGTTATAGGCTCATTTATAGAAAAAATTGTAACATCTTTAGGATTTACTGTTATTTCGTCATTAATCACTATATTTTGTTGATTCGAGTCAGCAAGGGTTTTTAATGAGTTAAATGTAAAATAAAGTGCAACAGAAACAGCAATTACAGCTGCAAATAGGACTCCGATAACAGAATACATAAATATTTTATTTTTTTCCATTGTATTTCCCCCTTTAAAGCATTACTGGTTAAGAACCTCATATGAAGCAGATTCACTCAAAATCTTTATTTCTACTCTTCTGTTTTTTGCTCTCCCCTCTGCAGTAGAATTATCGGCTATAGGGGAATACTCTCCAAAACCTTCCGTTGAAAATTGTTTGGGATTAAAAGATAATTCATTAATATAATACTTTGCAACTGCAATAGCTCTTGCTGCTGATAACTCCCAATTGCTCGGAAATTGAGCTGTACGAATTGGTACATTATCTGTATGGCCTTCAAATCGAATTCTGTTATTAGGATATTTTGAAAGTTGGACGCCTATTTTGTCTAACACCTCAATGGCCTCAGGTTTTAAATTCGCTTTGCCTGTATCAAAAAGAACACCATCTTTAAAAGTTAATGTAACATAATGATCCCCTAATTTTGCCTCTACTTTTTCTGTTAAATTATTGTCTTGGATATATTTCTCAAAATTTGAATGCATCTTTCTTAGTTCTTCAAGGTTTTTTAAGTTCATTTTTTCAGTAGTTTCTGATAGAAGTTTTTCCAAATCCGGTAATTGATTGATTCCATTCCCGATTTCACTGCCATCACCTATGGTCGAGCCTCCTGGCAAAATTCCAATAGACCCTTCCATAGAATTGATAAAAGCTCTAAACTTTGCAATATCTACTGTTGACATTGAAAAAAGAAGAACAAAAAAAGTAAGTAACAAAGTAACCATATCCCCATAGGTATTCATCCACTCCGGAGCACCTTGTTTTACTTCTTCTTCCTGTTTTCTCCTTGACATTTTATTCACCCGCCTTTGTTTCACCTTCATTATTTTCTTTAACAGAATCGCGTAAGGTTGGTGATAAGAATGCTTTCAGTTTTTCTTCTATGATTCTTGGATTTTCTCCAGCTTGAATGGAAAGGAGCCCCTCTATCATAACTTCTTTTAACAGAACTTCTTCACTACTTCTGATTTTAAGTTTATTTGCAATTGGATTAGCAAAGAAATTGGCTAAAATTGAACCGTAAAAAGTAGTTACCAATGCAACAGCCATTGACGGACCAATCGCAGAAGGATCATTTAATTGATCCAGCATATTAATAAGACCAATCAAAGTTCCTATCATCCCCCAGGCAGGGCCAAGACTGGCAACTGTCTCCCAAAAACCCTGAACTTCCTTATGTCGTCCTTCAATGAAGGCTAATTCTGTTTCCAAGATATTTCTAACAAGTTCGGGGTCAGTACCGTCTACAATTAACAGTATACCTTTTTGCAAAAATTTATCTTCCATGGACTGAGCTGCTTCTTCAAGAGCAAGAAGTCCTTCTTTTCTTGCAATATTCGCTAAATCAATGATTGTGTGAATAACATTTCCAGTATTAAATTCCTTCGTTTGAAAAATTAAACGTGCTGATTTTAATGAATTAAAAAATTTATTTAAAGGATAAGAAATTAAAACGGATGCAAATGTTCCTCCAATTGTAATCATAACAGAAGGAGTATCATAGAATAACCCTAATCTTCCATTCAACATAATGGATATTATAATAAACACTATTCCACTTATTAATCCTGCAATGGTTGAAATGTCCAATAATTCCACCTCACTCTGCTAGATGATCTATTCGACTGTAAATTTTTTGTTTATATTGTATCACTATGTCGATTATCTCATCAACGGTTTCTTTTACAACGATTTTACGCCCTGTTGTCATGGTAATTACCGTATCTGGCGTTTCTTCTACAAATTCGATTAATTCTGCATTAATGACAATCTGTGTATCATTCAATCGAGTGACTTTAATCATATTTACTTATCCCACCTTTTGTGGCAGAAATTTATAATTTTTAGAGTAAAAAGGCATAATAAATTTCCACACACTTTAAGTTAAAGAAACTTAAAGTGTGTGAAATTTATATTAACGTTTTAGATTAACTAACTCTTGAAGCATTTCATCTGAAGCAGTAATGATTCTTGAGTTAGCCTGGAATCCCCTCTGAGTCGTGATCATTTCTGTAAACTCTTTAGCAAGATCCACATTAGACATCTCCAAAACGCCACCTTGAAGATTAGGCTCTTCACCAATTCCATCAAATTCTCCTGAGTTAGGAGTTGCCATAAAGAGATTGTCACCAACTTTTTGAAGACCTGCAGGATTCCTGAAATTCGCAATAACTACCTGGCCCAACATCTTTTGTTGTCCATTGCTGTATTGTCCTATAATAATTCCGTCTGCTCCAATATTGTATCCAGTAAGTTCTCCAGGTTCACGACCTGCACCTAATCCGTTAGCATCTCCCATAAGAGGGTCAACATTTGTTTTTTGGTTGTATTGTGTTAATCCACTAAAATCCACTGTAAGAGGTCCGAGATGAGCTTTAACAGGGTTGCCTGCAGTAATGTCCTCTGATAAATCAAATTTAGCATCGGGAGTTCCATTTTGAGATATTGTAAATATTCCATTTCCTGAGGAATTTGTTTTATTAAGGTTTCCATTTTCATCAAATTCAATTACTACAGAATCTCCTTCATCAGAACCTACATTACTTAATGTATACTCATTACCAGCTGAATCCGTTAAAGTTAAAGTGTCCGGAATATCTATTTTCCAATTTTTTCCAGTGCCAGTAGAATCATAAGTCATTGTTAAATTTGTAGAGTAAAGATTCCCTAGACTATCAAAAAATTGAAGTTTTACAGGAACTCCATCTCCATCGGCAAGATTTATATTCCCCTCAATACGTAACTTTGTTGTAGCTTCAGGCGCTGCACTTAAATTTTCAGGAGTATCCAGCTTTAAATCCACAACAGCTCCTCTTTGAATTCTTCTGCCATCGTCTACTGCTGGCCAACCTTTTACTTTCATACCATTAGGAATAACTAAATTACCAGCATCGTCCTTACGAAATGCACCGGCTCTCGTAAAATATATTCCACTATCATCTCCTACTACAAAAAAACCATCTCCATCGATCATTAAATCAAATGGATTATCCGTTCTTTGAGCAGCACCGGTGGTCATAAGTGTATCAATAGAAGCAATATTAGCTCCTAACCCAATCTGCATTGGGTTTCTTCCTCCTCTTCCTGTCTGAGCACTGGCTCCACTGGCTCCCTGAAGGGTCTGGCTAAAAACTTCATTAAATGTAACCCGACCTGCTTTAAAAGCAGTAGTATTTACATTGGCAATATTATTACCAATAACATCCATCTTTGTTTGATGAATTCTTAATCCGGAAATTCCGGAAAACATTGATCTCATCATAGTAATTTGACCTCCTTATAATTGGTTGTATGGATGTGCTGTCCTCATCTCTTCAATCAGTCCAAGATGAAAGCCTCCTATAAAAGGTCCAGCTATACGATAACAGCACCATCAATATTAGTAAAAACAGCTTCTTTTTCTCCGTTTGAATCTAAAGCGGTTACTACAGTACGGCTTCTAACATTGACTACTAAAGCAATTTTATCAATGAGTACAAGAGAATCTCTGATTCCTTTTTCCTCAGCCTTTTCAATTCCTCTTTGCAATTTTTTTATTTGTTCATCGCTTAATTCTATCTGTCTCGAATTTAGCCTCATGGTTGCATGTTTAGAGAATTTTACTTGATTATTAAGATCTATTTGATCTTTTAAAATTTTATCAAAAGCATTTAAGCCACTTTCTTTTTTGGGACTTAATGGGCTAATACGAGTTATTGGATCATTTTTGGCTATAGGATGTGGTATTAAATTTTGATGGTTAATTTTCATACAATCACACCCCCAAACTAATCCCTAAATACCTTCTCAATATCTTCAAGGGACATCTCTTTTCCATTTACTACAACATAGGTATTGTTAACTCTTATGAAGATGTAATCCACTTCACCTTCAATCTGTTCATATTCTTGTGTCTCGGTATTAAAGTAAGAACCAATTACACGTTTTCCTACTAAAGAATCTTTTTCTACAATACCTTCTAATTGATCAAGGGATGCTTCAATAGATCCTTCTTCAGAACCAATAACCACATATGGCTTTCCATTTTTCATATTGATGTACTGTACTTTTCCCTCAATATACTCAGTTTCCTTAGTATCAGGATTTTGTCTTGCAAATTGTACAACCTTTCCAATGAGTTCAAAAGCATTTGTTGGCTGGTTATCAAGCCCTAAAATTGCGGAATCCGTTACGATTTCTACATCTTCAGCAGGAACTTCTTTATTGTCAACAACAAGGTACGCCTTGCCGTTTTTCATTTTCACAAACTCAACTTTCCCCTGAACAATTTCTACTTCAGATGTTTGTGGATTAATTGTGGTTGCCTGTACTTCCTTTCCTAGTAATGAAAAAGCCTTCGTCGCTTCAAAGCTGCGATTCATATTCTGCATTTGTTCTAAGGAAGTAAACTGTGCCATCTGTGCTAAAAACTCTTTATCATCCGTAGGGTTTAAAGGATCTTGATACCTAAGCTGTGTAACCAAAAGCTTTAAAAAAGCATCTTTATCCATTTCATTTTTAGGTGCAGCTGGGGTCTTTTCATATTGAATCTTTGAATCTGTTGGACTAATATAATTTACGCTTCCCATTATTTCACCTCCTAATGATTATGCTGAAAAATCAATCTCGCTCTCAGAGAGTACATATGGATTATGGTATTCAACGCCGTAATTTTCTACGGAGTCCTCTGTTAAAGTTGAAAGAATTTCTCTAATTCTTTTAGTCGATTTAGATGTATCTCTTTCCATAAAATTTGATTGTTGACCTTGAGAATCTTGTTTGACAGAAACCTCTAAGTTTTCGATTAAAAATCCTTGTTCTTGCAACACGTCTTTTAACTGATTGAAATTTGCCTCAATAATTTCTTTTACTGCCTGGCTTTCAGCAACGAACTGAGCAGTAATGATTCCTCTTTCAGTTACAATTTTTAAAGATAAATTTCCTAAGTGGTCTGGTTTAAGTTGAAGGTTCATTTCTGTGGAATCTTCTTTAATGTTTACTTTTATATGTTCCACCATTTGTTGAATAAGCTGCTCTGTATTAACTGGACGAGAATTTATTTGGGTCTGTGCACTTTCAATAATGTGATTATCAGTAATTGTATTGTGCTGAATAATAACTTGGTTATCATTGACTTCAGCAAACTCAATAAATTCTGAGTGATTCACTCCCATATCATTGCTTTCCTGCAGCTCATCCTCTCTTAAAAGACCTTCTGAAGAAATGTTTTCTTCTTTCTCTATTTCAACCAGAGGAGCGTTTTTATTTTGAGATTGTGTGTCAGAATTCTTTTGTGAAAAATCATCCTCTAATTGAGATTTCTTTTCCAGAGCAACATTATTGCCGATAGATGCCATGTTTTGTGTTTGATGTTCCTGAATCAGATTATCTTCAGGCAAATCTATCTGCATCATTCCTTCATTTTCTACAATAACACTTTTCAATAATTCATTGTTGTTAGCCATATCTTGTAAAATTGGAAAACTTTCTTTTAGTTCATTCAATAAGCTTATAATGTCTTTATAAGTTTGATTGATGTTGGGTATAGAAAGTAATTCCATTGGATCTTCAACCTTATGAAGGTGTTGAATAAACTGCTGTAAATTTTGAGTTAAAAACAAATCATATACAGTAAGTCCTAATTCATCTAAAATTGATTTTATTTGTTGTTTAGATATACCAGTTTTTTCTTCTAATGTCTCTATCATTTCATCATCTGTTGGAAAATCTTGTTCTTCATTAATTGATGGTGTCTTAGCATTTTGTGCTTGTGTGGTCTTAGCTTCATAAAATGAGTTTCTATTCGTTTTTTCATTTCTGGAGATAGACGCTTTTGATTCAACAACCTCATAATTGTGTTGATTGATTTGAGTATTCTTTAAAACACTATCAAAGTTATGTTGATCATTATTTGCTTTTCTTGAAACTTCTTGTTGATTATGCATATTTCCAACTGCAAAATTCAAGGCAGACAACTGAATATTCATATTTTCCCTCCTTTCCTTTATGGTGCCATGGTTTTAACTATTTTTGCTGCATCTGCAGGATTCATTTCTCCCAGTATAGCAGCTTGTTGTTCACTATCTATATTTTGAAAAATAAGAACAACCAAATCAATGTCCGTGCTTACCATTTCTTCGAATAGTTTTGCTGCGTTTTCAGGATCCATATTTTGAAATGGTTTTGCATATTGCTTAGCATCCTGTACTAATTTTTCTTCGCCAATCAATCTTTCATATATTTCTGCCGCCGTGTCAGGATACATTTCTTTATAAAATTTTACAAAATCCGCTGGTTTTTGAGCAGCAATCATTTCGTCAAATTGCTTCTTTTCTTCTTTAAACTGAACTTGTGCTGCTTCAATTTCTTTTAACCTTGTAATCTCACTTTCGAGTTTTTCTATTGTATCTTTATCCATTTCTAATAGTTGCTGCTTTTCTTCTAACTCCTTTTGGAGTTCTTCTATAGTTTGAATGAGATCCTCTTTTGAAAGATCTGCATATTGATCTCTATTTTCTTTTTTAGGGAGAAGCAAATGATTTACAATAGGCACCTTCTCCAAATAAGTTCTCAAGTATTTTTCAGTTAAATTTCCGATATTAAAACGAATTACAACGCCAAACCCTACAATGATTAATATAATAATGGAAGTAATAATGAATGGCTTTTTACTTTTCTTTTGAATTTCAATTTCGTCATTTATTTCTTCTTTGGTCTGTGTAGATACCTTTGCCATTTTTTTGCCTCCGTCCATTACCGGCTTTTTGATTTAAAACTAACAATTTCATCAATGATCTTTTGTTCTTCTCTATTTAATTCTTCCTTATATTCAATCCATCGTTTTTCTTTCAAAGATTCCAACATCTTTCTTTGTTTAACTGCTTCTAACAATTCTTCGCGTTTTTTCTCGGTATTATTTACCGCTTTTTGCACTACTTTATCCTGTTCAACCGTTTTTCTTCTTAATACCTTAAGATATTGGTTATAAGAAATAATTTCTGAGGGTACAATCTGGTCTTTCATTTTTTCACATAAGTGGTTAGAAAAAAACGTTGTTTCATCAATCAACTTCTGCTTCTTTTGCTTTTCAATTTGAAGCTTTCTATTTGCCTCGCCATACTCTTGTTTTTTCTTATCCTCCAATTTCTGTCTAAGGCTTAAAATATTATCCATTCGAAATTGAAATCGACCCATAAATTGCTCCTTCCAATTTCATTTTAACTGGAAACAATTTTATTCATTTCTTCTAAAACTTCATCTAGTTCATATTTTTCTTCTACCTTCTGCGTTAAGAACGCAAGAATTGCTTTATACTTTGCTACTGCTTCGTCAATTTCCTCATTGCTGCCCTTAACATAAGCACCAATATTAATTAAATCTTCTGCTTCTCTGTATACAGCCAATAATTTTTTTATATTAAAAGCCATTTCTTTATGTTGTGGGCTCACAATATCGCTCATTACACGGGATACACTCTGTAGCACATCAATAGCAGGGTATTGGTTTTTATTTGCTATTTTTCTTGATAAAACAATGTGCCCATCTAAAATCCCTCGAGCAGTGTCTGTAACAGGCTCAGTCATGTCATCCCCATCAACTAAAACCGTATACAGCCCTGTAATGGATCCTTTATCGGAATTACCTGCCCTTTCTAAGAGTTTCGGCATGGCTGCAAAAACAGAAGGCGTATATCCTCTTGTAACCGGTGGTTCCCCTACAGCCAGCCCTACTTCTCTTTGTGCCATGGAAAAACGGGTTAAGGAATCCATTAAAAGCAGTACATCCTTCCCTTCGTCTCTAAAATACTCAGCAATTGCAGTAGCTGTCTGGGCAGCTTTTAGACGAACCAATGCAGGTTGATCTGAAGTAGCTACAACAACAACAGATCGTTTTAAGCCATCTTCTTTGAGGTCTTTTTCAATAAATTCCCTTACTTCTCTTCCTCGTTCGCCTATTAAAGCAATGACATTTATATCCGCTTTTGTATTTCTTGCAATCATACCTAACAGTGTACTTTTCCCGACGCCACTACCGGCAAAAATACCAAGCCTTTGACCTTTACCTACAGTTAATAGACCATCAATGACTTTAACACCTAAAGGAAGTACGTCTTTAATGCGTTTACGTTTGAGAGGATCCGGCGGTTGGTTCTGAATGGGATACTGTTTATCACAATTGATAGGATCTTTTTCGTCTATTTGGTATCCAAGCCCATTAAGAACTCTACCAAGCAATTGTGGGCCAACAGGAACACTTAATACATTTTTTGCTGCTTCAACAATACTTCCTGGACCAATGCCTTCCATATCTCCTAAAGGCATTAATAGTATTCTATTGTCTTTAAATCCTACAACCTCTGCCATAACAGAATTTTCGTGATTTTGTGATTGAATAAAGCGCATATCCCCAACATTTGAGATAGGGCCAATGGACTCAATAGTTAGTCCAACAACCTGAGATACCCTACCCTGATAGCGAATATAGTTTTTATCCAACACCTTTTCATATTTTTCAATAGTAATTCTGTTCAAACCCTCACCCATTCTATATATCTCATTTACTGTCTAAAATAAATAATAATTCTTGTTTTAATCCTTCAAACTGGGTCCCTAAGCTGCAATCAATATTTCCATATTGAGTTTCTATAATACAATCGCCACTCTTTAGAGACAAATCTTGTACTATTTCAATTTTGTCATTGTATCCTAAAGCGTTTAAAAGATCATCTTTAGATTCCATGATGGATGCATAATCATCTTCAGAAATTTTTATAATAATTTTCTCAGTAATGTCTTTAACCTCTAAGAGGCCTTTTTTTATTAAATATGCAATGGACTGTTTATTCGTAATAATAGCATTATCTAGAATCTTTTTAGAAATTGATATAATTAAGTCTACAACTTTAGGTTCTATCTCCTGAATGATTTTATCTCTTTCTTTAATTGCATTTTCTAATTCTTGTTTTGCTTGGCTTATTAATTTTTTACTTTCTTCTGAACCCTGTCGAAAACCTTCCTGATACCCTTTTTGGTGTCCTTCTTCTTCAATCTTCATCTTTTTTAGCATAGCATCTTTACTTGCTTGTTCTAAAATTTGGGACGCCTTTTTTTCTGCTTCTTCTATTATTCTTTGAGCATCTTGCTTAGCTTCTAAAATAATATTTTCTTTAATGATTTCTTCCGCAGTGTTGTTTTCTTCCAACACTATATCTTCTTCAATCAACTTTTCATTAATATCAATATAAACAATCTTTTCGCGATTTAATTTAACACTAGGACTTTTAATAATATTAGACAATAATTTCGTCACCTCCACCTCTGGAAATAACGATTTCACCAACGTCTTCTAATTTTCTTATGATATTAACAATTTTTTGTTGAGCATCTTCTACATCTCTTAAACGAACAGGGCCCATGTATTCCATATCTTCTTTTATCATTGTCGCAAGACGTTTGGATAAGTTAGCAAAAATGACATTTTGTACTTCTTCTCCAGCACCTTTTAGAGCTATTGCTAAGTCGTTATTATCAACTTCCCTAAGAATTCTTTGAATAGATCTATTATCCAATGTAATAATATCTTCAAATACAAACATTTTCTTCTTAATTTCTTCTGCCAATTCGGTATCTTCAACTTCTAAAGTTTCCATAATATACTTTTCAGTACCTCTATCAACAGAGTTGATGATCTCAACTATTGCATCTACTCCACCTACTGCAGTATAATCCTCTGTTACTAATGAAGATAATTTTTTCTCTAATACTCTTTCTACTTCTTTAATAATATCCGGTGAAGTTCTATCCATTAGAGCAATCCTTCTTGCTACATCTGCTTGTTTCTCTTGAGGGAGAGATGCAAGTACAGTAGCTGCCTGGCTTGGTCTTAAATAAGCAAGAATTAATGCAATAGCCTGAGGATGTTCATTTTGTATAAAGTTCAATAACTGCGAAGGATCTGTCTTTCGAACAAAGTCGAAAGGCCTAACTTGAAGAGAAACTGTGAGTTTATTTAAAACTTCTAAAGCTTTTTCACTTCCTAAAGCCTTTTCTAAGATTTGTCTAGCGTAAGTAATTCCTCCTTCAGCAATATATTGCTGTGCTAAACAAATTTGATAAAATTCTTCAAGTACTTTTTCCTTCATTTGTGAAGATACTGCTCGAATATTAGCAATTTCTAAAGTTAGTTCCTCTATTTCTTCTTCTTTAAGATGCTTAAATATTTTTGCAGATTTTTCAGGTCCTAACGCAATAAGCAGCATAGCGGCTTTTTCCTTACCTGAATACTCCTCCCTCACAACTGCCATTTATGTTCACTCCCATTCTTCACTTAGCCAGTTGCGCAACAGACTAGCCACTGCCTCAGGTTTTTCATCAACAAATTTATTAATTTGCTTCCTGATTTCTGATTCCTCATTGTATTCAATAGGATTAATTTCTTCTTGCTTAGCCTGTGCATTTTCAAGCATTTCTTCTACAGATAATTCAGGTTCAATTTCAGTAATTTCATGAGGTTCAGTTTTCTTAATAAGTGCAAAAACTAATAATCCAATGAGGACAAATAAAATACCTAGCATAATATATTCACTATAAGGCCTCTTTTGAAGCTCTTTATCTATAAATACGGGAACCTCATACCCCACAATCTCAAGGTTTTCGACACTTATTCCTGCTGCCTTTGCAACTAAGTTCTCTAGTTCTGGATATTCGTTGTTAATATCAATCATAGCTGCTCTTGACTTTATACGATATTTGTACTCTTCCCAAGTCTCGTTTTCCTGTAATTCATCTTCTCTACCTGTTCTTTCTTCTTTTTCTTTTTTCTCTTGATCATAAATCTTATCTCTTAACACAACTACAGACAAATAAGACTGTTCAGGTACAATTGTTCCAATGCTTTTTTCAAGTTCGGTATATTTCTTGTCTAATTCATACTTAATTTCTTTTTGATCTTCCTTGGCTTGATAATTGTTTTGATCTCCCATTTCGTAAGCGGGTACCTCATTATCATTTGCAGCAAGTCCAGGTTCTTCACCTTCTGTTCCGCTAGAGGTTTTTCGTGACGCAGTATTCTCATAAGATATAATCCCCCGGTTCTCGCCTTCAATAGGAGAACTAACCAATTCTTGTTTTTCTTTATATTGATCAAAGTTTAAAACAAGGTTTGGAGTAACTCTGACATCATCAAATAATGGTCCTAATATAGAAATTATTTTGCTTTCAATATCTTTTTCTGCAGCATATTTTCTGTCCTGCTGTTCATCCATATTCATTCCGGCGCTTTCTTCGTTACCAAGGTAGAGTATATTCCCTTTATTATCTATAACTCTTACATTTTTTACATCTAAATTTTCCACACTTCCAGCTACATAATGAGCTATTCCCATAATTTGTTTATTGGTTAATGGAGCTTTTAAATCCAATTTGACACTAGCTCTTGCTTCTCTGGTAGAGGGTAAGAAAAAGTTATCATCGTTTGGAATAACTAAATGAACCTCTGCTTTATTTACTCCTTCAATTCCACTTATATCTGCTTCAAGCTCTTGCTGCTTGGCCTCTTTTAACTTAGCTCTTTTTTCTGTCTCAGTGGTACCCATCCCATTTTCTAATGCATCTTTAAATGTAAAACCATTATCGGGTATCTGTTCACTTGCCAAAGTCATCTTAGCCTTAGCATAATCTTTTTTCTTAACTTGAATAACTGTTCCTTCCTGATTTGTTGTATTATAGATACCAGCTCCATCCAAAACCTCTTTGATTTCAGCCGCTTGAGCATTTGTCAACTCTTCATTAAATAGTCTTACCATCTTAGGTCTTGTAGTAACGTATATTGCAATACCTAAAGTTAAGACAATAAAAAAGACTATGAGTATTAACCTGATTTTTTGACTTCTATCAAACTTATTCCAGTATTCCGTGATCTGCTGTGATATCTGGGAAAGTGTTTCTTGCATTGATCCACCTCATTTCTGTGCAATTATAAATATCGGATAATAAAGCCAATAGCCTTTTATAGCTGTATTCTCATAATCTCTCTATAAGCTTCCAATACCTTATTATGAACTTGCACAGTAAATTGAAGGGCTATCCCTGCTTTTTCTTGAGCAATCATCACATTATGAATATTATCAGTTTTACCCATAGCAAAATCTAATGCTACTTGATCTGCTTCTTTCTGCAATGCATTTGTTTGTTCAATTATTCCCATTGCAGCTT
>JAAYMW010000196.1 GCA_012521175.1 Candidatus Epulonipiscium sp. | reverse complement strand
GAGGGGGAAGGTGTATCTATATACATGACCTACGGCCTTTTTCCCTTCCAAAATTTCAATAAAATAGAAAAAATCTAATTTCCTATAAAGAAAAAAGCTTTACTGGAAATTAGATGCGAAATCTCTGCATAAATTTGAGTTCTATTGACAAAATTCGTATATTTTTTTATAATTGTAGAGATAGAGTATATTATAATATTGTACAAGGCCTCGTTCCAGCAGGGATGGGGTATTTATTTTGAGGGGAGAGTATTTATGGGGAAAAAGTTAGCGTTTATCTTCGTTTTAATTTCAATCATACTTGTTTCTATATATTCATATAGATTAAAGAATGATATACTAAATGCATTTCATGTAATAGACAAGAAAACTGAAATGCTTAATACCGGGGGAGGGGAAGAAATGGACCCATCTCGGCTAGATGGTCGTTTGGTGGAATACGATGAAAACATACAGGAAGAAATAGATGTTGATTTTATTTTCGAAGAATTAGAAAGACGAAAAACAGATCAATTAATCCTGGTTAATAAATGGAATACTTTAAGTGAAAATTATGAACCTGCACCTTTAGTAAATATTGTAGGTGACATTCCTTCATCCAAAAATGAGATATTGCTACAGGAATCCGCTTATAAAGCTGTAAAAGAGTTATTTGAGGCAGCAAATAACGATGGCTTGACGGGAATTAGAGCTGTGAGTGGTTATAGACCTTATAGTTATCAAAGCCAATTATATAATGCAAAGGTGAATTCTTTTTCTAATGAATACGATTTAGAAACAGCACGAATAAAAGCTGCGGAAGTGGTAGCAATTCCGGGAACCAGTGAACATCAGACAGGTCTTGCGCTTGATGTGTCTTCTCTGGAGCTTTTAAGTACAGCAGATCCTCTTGTAGAAGAATTTAAATATACACCAGAGGGACAATGGTTGTATAATAATAGTTGGAAATACGGATTTGTATTAAGATATCTTCCGGAGAAAAAAGATATTACAGGAATTATTTCAGAGCCCTGGCATTTTCGATATGTTGGAATCCCTCATGCAGAATACATGACTAAAAATAAAATAAGTTTTGAAGAATATATCAATGAAATAAAAGAAGAAGGTCTGATTATATTTGAGGACTTTAATGGGAATAAATATCAAATATACTATGTTCAAAAAGGAAATCATGATATACTGTTAAGTGATTTATTTGATTCAAACAATCTCGTAAATGTCTCAGAAGTAGGGGAAGATGAATATGTTATTACACAAAAGATAGATGAATAAATAAACGAGTGAAAAGATCATAAGGAGGCAATGGGATGAAGTTTTTAGGTTTAAATGAAATCAGGGAGAAGTATTTATCTTTTTTTGAAGGAAAAGGCCATTTAAGGATGGGAAGTTTTTCTCTTGTCCCTCAAAATGATAAAAGTTTGCTTTTAATCAATGCAGGAATGGCACCCCTAAAACCTTATTTTACTGGACAAGAAAAACCTCCAAGAAAACGTGTAACAACTTGTCAAAAATGTATTCGTACAGGTGATATTGAGAATGTTGGAAAAACTTCCAGACATGGTACTTTTTTTGAAATGCTCGGAAACTTTTCTTTTGGAGATTATTTTAAAGAAGAAGTGATTCCATGGGCGTGGGAGTTTGTAACAGAAGTGTTGGAAATTCCAGTAGAAAGACTTTATGTTTCCGTTTATAAAGAAGATGATGAGGCTTATAAAATATGGAATGAAAAAGTTGGCGTTAGTGCTGACCACATTGTACGATTGGGTAAAGAGGACAATTTCTGGGAAATAGGAGTAGGCCCTTGTGGCCCATGTTCAGAAATTTATTTTGACCGTGGAGAAGAATACGGATGCGGTAGTCCTGATTGTGCACCTGGTTGCGACTGCGATCGATTTGTAGAATTCTGGAACCTTGTATTTACTCAATTTGATAAAGATGAGGCAGGAAATTATAATCCTCTGCCCAATCCTAATATTGATACCGGTGCAGGTCTTGAGAGAGTAGCTTGTATTATGCAAAATGTAACCTCCATTTTTGATGTGGATACAGTTAAAGCAATCCGCGACCATGTATGTGATATAGCAAATGTAAAATACCAGACAGATTTCAAAAAAGATGTATCTATTCGTGTCATTACAGACCATATGAGAGCGGTTACATTTATGGCATCCGATGGTATTCTTCCATCTAACGAAGGAAGAGGCTATGTATTTAGAAGGCTGCTTAGAAGAGCAGTGCGTCATGGAAAATTATTAGGTATTAACAGATTATTTTTAGCAGAACTTGCTTCTACAGTGATAGAGACTTCTAAGAATGCATATCCTGAATTAGAAGAAAAGAAAGAGTACATTCTGAAAGTACTTTCTGTGGAAGAAGAAAGATTTAATGAGACCATTGACCAGGGATTAGAAATCCTGAAAAATTATATTGATGAATTAAAAGCATCAAAACAAACGGTCTTAAGTGGGGAAAAATGCTTTAAGCTCTATGACACTTACGGATTTCCTATTGATTTAACAAAAGAAATTCTGGCAGAAGAAGGATTTGCTTTAGATGAAGAGGCATTTATGGAGGAAATGGAAGCTCAAAGAGAAAGGGCAAGAGCTGCCAGAGAAGAAACGACTTATATGGGCTCAGAAGAAAGCATTTATACCCATCTTAATAAAGAGTGGTCTACTCAATTTGAAGGATATCATACGCTTGTTGTATCCGATGCAGCAATACGTGCAGTTATTGTGAATAATACATTTGTTAACACAGCAGAGGTTAATCAGGAAGTATCTATTATTGTTGATAAAACACCTTTTTATGCTGAAAGCGGCGGACAAGTGGGAGATAAAGGTATTATAAAAACATCTAATGGTACAGTAGAAATAACAGATTGTATAAAGGTTACAGGCAATAATTTTGCGCATATAGGAAAAGTAATCAATGGAACAATCTCTGTAGAAGAGAAAGCATACTTAGAAGTCAATAAAATGAATAGAATGGCAACAGCGAGAAATCACAGCGCAACCCATTTGCTTCAAAAGGCTTTAAGAGATATTGTTGGTAATCATGTAGAACAGGCAGGGTCCCATGTATCTCCAGAAAGACTTCGATTTGACTTTGTTCATTTTGCGCCTCTATCTCAGGAAGAACTTCAGAAGGTAGAACAAGAAGTTAATGAAAAAGTATTTGAAAATCTCCCAATCAATATTTGCGAAACCGATATTGATGAAGCAAGAAAAATGGGCGCAATGGCGTTATTTGGTGAAAAATATGGCAAGACTGTTCGCGTAGTAAATATGGGTGATTACAGCATAGAATTATGTGGAGGAACTCATCTTAGCAATACAGCTGGTATAGGTACCTTTAAGATTATTTCTGAATCAGGGGTTGCAGCAGGAGTTAGAAGAATTGAAGCATTAACAGGTCAGGCAGCATTGGATTATTACAGACAGCAAGAAAGATATGTTAAAGAAGCTGCAGGATTATTGAAAACCACGCCGGATGGAATATTAAAACGAATCGAATCTCTAATTTCTGAAGCTAAAGAAAACCAAAAAGAAATTGAAAAATTAAGAGCAAAGATGGCGGGGGAAGCAGTACAAGATGTTTTATCAGGTAAAATTGATGTAAACGGAGTGAGCTTATTAACTGCCAGATTTGATGAATTAGACATGAATGGTCTAAGAAATATGGGAGACAATTTAAAAAATAAGATAGGTTCTGGTGTTATTGTGTTAGCTACCGGCAAAGATAATAAGGTTAATTTTGTTGTCATGGCTACCGATGATGCTGTTAAAAAAGGCGCTCATGCAGGAAACTTAATTCGAGAAATTGCAAAAATAGCCGGAGGCAGTGGCGGAGGACGTCCAAACATGGCTCAAGCCGGAGGAAAAGATATAGTTAAGATTGACGAAGCTCTTTCAAAAGCAGCAGAAATATTAAAGACTCAAATTCAGTAAGCAGGGTATTTAAGTAAATATTGAAATGGTTCCAATGGGGGAACATGCATAAACGGTTCTTTGTCAACTGGTGTTGGTGAAGAAAATATTAATTAGTTTTACAACTGAATAAACTTAAGTAAAATACAATCTAGGGCTTAGGAGCATTATTTATGACTCCTAAGCCTTTAATGTTGCT
>JAAYMW010000195.1 GCA_012521175.1 Candidatus Epulonipiscium sp. | reverse complement strand
TTCCTGAAATAAATCGGGGTGACAGGATTTGAACCTGCGACCTCTTAGTCCCGAACCAAGCGCTCTACCAAGCTGAGCCACACCCCGTAAAAATATAAAATGTTGAAAAAGTCTTGATAAATCTTTCTAATAATTACTTACAATTCATAATAAGCTCAATAAGTCTTCCATGTTCTCTGGCATTTTTAATGAGATGCGGAGTAATAGTATCTCCAATACGTGCTATCATGTCACCATCTTCAACAATATCTTTTTGAACAACTTTGCCACTTAAAAATTCTATTTGCTTTTGTTCAAATTTCTGTCGCATCTGCTTTGCCTGATCACTGGCTTCTTCCAGCCCTATGCCGGCTTCAGCAGCCTTGATGTCTTTTAATACTTGATTAATCAAATCCTGCTGGGCATCAATTTCAAACTGTTCTTCAGTTTTGTCCTGAAAACCAAATGAAAGACCTGTTTCTTCGTTTGTCAATTGCTCATCCAGATTCAGAATGAAAATATCTTCTGATTCATCATTTGTTTTAAAATTAAGATTACTCATTATTTTCCCCCAAAATAATTCTTTTTCTTGATTTCGTTGCACCTATATTATATATACTTTTAACAGCTTTTACAAGTCCATCTTGAAAAAATACCAAGAAAGAGTTTCGCAAACGAAACTCTCGCGCCGAGTGCAGTCGGCAAAGCCGACAAAACTCAATATACGCGAGTGTGCATCCTGACGGAGGGCTTTTTGTTACATAGGAAATCTGGAGGAATTTCCTATGTAACAAAAAAAGTCCGGTATATCGGACTTTTATCATAGGGTTTATCTTAAATCTCTATATTCATCATCTACAGGCATTACTGCCCAACAAATGATATAAAGTAAAAATCCCGGAAATCCTGTACTCATAAGACTTAATAAAACCCACAAAATACGGACTAACGTAGGATCAAAATCAAAATACTCAGCAATTCCTCCACATACTCCTGCAATCTTTTTATCTCTACTGGATAAATGTAATCTTTTTTGCATGACGCTCCCTCCTTCTGACCATTCTGTTTATTCATAAAGGCTGCCTTCATTTTTCATTACTATATACGACCTATCTCATAAAAAGTTTGTTTACTAAAATATTATTTTTCATCTTCTTCCTTAAGAATCCATTTATCAAATATTTCCCATATTTCTTCTTTTCCTTGTTTGGTTTCAGCAGAAAAAGGAATAATAATATGATTTGGATTCATCTGAAGTGCTTTGCGAATAGAGGATACTTGTTTTTGAATCTGGCTTCTTTTTATCTTATCCGCCTTAGTGGCAACAACCAATACGTTTTCTTGATAATGGCAAATCCAATCATACATCATTTTATCATTTTCGCTTGGTTCATGTCTTATATCCACTAGCAATACAACTTGTTTTAACTGTTCTCTTTTAGTTAAATAACTCTCTATGAATTTACCCCATTTTTCTCTTAAACTTTTGGACACCTTAGCAAATCCATAGCCGGGAAGATCCACAAAGTACAATTTGTTTTCTACATTATAAAAGTTAATGGTCTGAGTTTTTCCAGGTTGACTACTGGTTCTTGCCAATGCTTTTCGATTCACAAGAGCATTAATCAAAGAAGATTTCCCTACATTGGATTTCCCTGCAAAAGCGATTTCATTAAGTTTGGTATCCGGAAATTGACTTGAATTACCGCAAACTACCTCTAAACTTACATTATTTACATTCATAAAAATTCTCCTTAATAATAGCATGATTTAAAACTTCTTCCATATTTTTCACAAGTGCAAACTCCATATTTTCTTTTATTGAATCTGATAATTCGTTCAGATCTTTTTCATTATCTATGGGTAAAATGACTTTTTTAATACCCGCTGCTTTTGCTGCCAAAACTTTTTCTTTTAATCCTCCAATGGGCAGAACTCTACCACGAAGGGTTATTTCCCCTGTCATCCCTACATCATTGCGTACCGGTTGATTCGTAAGGGCAGAAATCATTGCCGTTGCCATCGTAATCCCTGCAGAAGGGCCATCTTTAGGAACTGCTCCTTCCGGAATATGAATGTGAATATCCATATCTTTATAAAAATCTGTATCGATGCCTAAACTCTCTGCTCTGGACCGAATATAACTTATAGCTGCTTTTGCAGATTCCTTCATAACATCCCCTAGTTGGCCTGTCAGCTCAAATTTTCCGGTTCCTTTCATGGTGTTTACTTCAATGGAGAGCGTATCTCCTCCAACAGGAGTCCAGGCCAGGCCTCTTGCAATACCTATCTCTGCTTGTTCCATAATTTTATTTAATCTATATTTCTTAGTACCTAAATATTTTTCTAAATTGGATTCTGTAATACGAACACATTTTTTATCCTCTTCCAGTATTTCTTTAGCAGCTTTTCTGCATAACTCCCCGATACATCTTTCTAACTTACGAACTCCGGCCTCTTTTGTATAATAGGTAATGATATCTTTTATGGCTTCCTTACTGATACGCAACTGGGATCTTGTCATCCCATGTTTTTCTAACTGTTTATCTATTAAATGGTTGTAAGCAATATGAAACTTTTCTTCTTCCGTATAACTGGATAGATGAATGACTTCCATCCTATCTAAAAGCGGCCTTGGAATGGTATCAAGGGTATTGGCTGTTGCTAAAAATAAAACTTTCGATAAATCAAAAGGTAATTCTATGAAATGGTCTCTAAATGAATAATTCTGCTCGGCATCTAATACTTCAAGTAAAGCAGCAGAAGGATCTCCTCTGAAGTCTGAACTCATTTTATCTATTTCATCTAATAGCATTAACGGATTTTTAGATTTTGCCTGTTTTAAGCCTTGAATGATTCTTCCGGGCAGAGCACCTACATAAGTGCGTCTATGGCCCCTGATTTCCGCTTCGTCCCTTACGCCTCCTAAAGAAATTCTAACATAATTCCGATTAAGAGCTTTTGCAATAGAATGGGCAATAGAAGTCTTTCCGACGCCTGGAGGCCCTACTAAACATATAATTGGACTATTAACCTTAGGAGCCATTTCTCTTATAGACAAGAATTCCAGAATTCTTTCTTTTACTTTTTCCAAGCCATAATGATCTTTTTCTAAAATCTTTTTAGCATATTTTATATTATGAGATTCTTTTGTCTCTGTCGTCCAGGGAAGGTCCAGAATCCAGTCAATATAGTTTCTGACAACCACACTTTCTGCAGAGGCTGCAGGAATCTTCAACATTCTTTGAAGTTCTTTTTCTACTTTTTCTTTTACTTCCTGAGGGGGATTAATTTCTTTGAGTCTTTCCCTGTATTCATTTATTTCTCCCTGTACGCCATCCCTGTCTCCAAGCTCATTTTGAATAATTTTAAGTTGTTCTCTAAGATAATATTCCTTTTGGGATTGATCGATATTTTTCTTAACCTTGTCTAAAATATCTTTTTGGACATGCAAAATTTCGATTTCTGATTTTAGAATCTTAATGACCATAAGAAGTCTTTCTTCTGCATCAAATGAACTTAAAATTCTTTGCTTGTCCTCTAATTTCAGTTGAATATTTGAAGCTATGGCATCTGCCATCTCGCCTGGCTTTTCCATTGAAATGATATTTCGGATTGTATCCGCTGAAATTCTATTATTCACTTTAGCATATTCTTCAAATACTTCAGCTCCAGCTCTTAAAAGCGCCTGTTTATTTACGTCAATATCCTCCTCTTCATTGGAGTATTCTTCAACATTGACTAAAAAATATGGCTCTTCTTGCTCAAAGGAAACAATTTTCCCCCTTTTGCTCCCTTCAACCAACACTCTAATAGTATTTGTAGGAAGTTTTAAAATCTGCTTGATGGAAGAAATGGTTCCTACCGTATATAAATCCTTGATTTCCGGTTCTTCTGTCTCTGCTTCCTTTTGAGCAACCAGAAATATTGATTGGTCGCTGATCATCGCCTCTTCTAAAGCGCGTATGGATCTAGGACGAGCTACATCAAAATGTAAAATCATATTAGGAAATACATTTAGTCCCCTTAATGCCACTAAAGGCATCTGTAGTAGATTTTTGTCGTCTTTTTTCATTATATTGCCACCTCAAAATTTATTTCTCTTGTAATTATGAGTAATTCATCAGAAGTTGTCAAACCTATTTATTGCTTATCATGCATCGATTATATTTTCACCTAATAAAGTAACATTATACTTGATTGAAATCCCTCTAATAGGCGTTGAACAAAGCGAATTAAAAAAGAGACGTATAAGAATGTACGACTCTTTTAAACACAATGATTTATATTGTAAGGGGTATCTTTATGTTTAATTTTTTCCATATAAATGTATCGAAGTTGCTCTGATACTTCCTTTACCTGGAATTCTTTATATCCAAGTTTTTTATATAAATTGATATTTCTTATGCTTTTGTGTCCGGTAAATATTTCAAATCTTGCACAATCTGAAAAAATTTTTTCAACCTCTTCAATCAATCGAGTTCCTATTCCTTGCCTTTGAAATTTCGGATGAACCACTAATCTTCCTACGTAACAAGTATCTCCTTCCCTATAAGCCCTTACAGCACCAATGATCACACCATTCATAATGGCTTTTAAAAAAAGATGCCTGGAAAACTCTCTTTCAATTTCATCCAATGTTTCTGTCAGTGGTAGCATATGAAAATCACCATATAACTCTGCCTCACTCATGTAAGCCTGTTTTTGAAGCAAAAGAATTTCAGCTAAATCTTTTACTTGAGCTTCTTCTATAATCACTTCTACTACCCCCTCTATATATCTTAAAATTATACCACATTTAAAAATGCTTTCTCAATATATATTAAAAAATATTTAAATAAAATATATGAAAAAAGACCTTATGTTTATACATAAGGTCTTAATTTATCTTTTAAAGTTTTATATACCTTGAGCAGTTAATACTTTAGAAGTATCCGGCTTAGAAATCACCTCATCTTTTGCTTCATTAAATACTTCTTTTAAAACTTCATCGATATTTTTAACCGGAATAACCTTTATATTATAATCTTCAAAGGTTTCTTGCCAATTGTCTTCTGGAATAAGTACTTTTTCAATTCCTGCTGTTATCGCAGCATTGATTTTGGCATGTACTCCACCTACAGGATGAACATTCCCTCTAATTGAAATCTCCCCGGTCATTGCAATCTTATTAGAAATTGGTTTTTTCACAATTGCTGAATATACTGCAGTAAAGATGGCAATCCCTGCAGAAGGTCCATCCACCGGCATTCCACCGGGGAAGTTGATATGGATATCGTAGTCTTTATAATTAATGTTTAAAGTATTTTTCATAGCCGTTAAAACATTTTCTATGGACCCTTTGGCAGTACTGCTTCGTTTCATTTTCCCATTTAGCTTATTAAATTCTTCTTCTTCAATAATCCCTGTTACAGTTAAGGTTCCTTTTGATTTTTCCTCTGCTGACTGGGCTATGACTTCAATTTCAAGTAGTGCTCCCATTCGAACACCATAAACCGCAAGGCCATTGACACATCCTATAGCCTTTTCGTGTGAAATCTTTTTATCCATCCTCCTGCTGTATTGTCCAAATTCAATGACCCATTCAACATCTTTTATGGTAATTTCTTTTCTATTTTCTATAGTAGCGATACAACCTGCTGTTTGAAGGATGTTCACTGCATCCCGTCCATTCGCTGCATAATGCGTAATAAGTTCTGCTACGCCATCATCTAAAACAAATGCTCCTTTTTTTGCCGCATTCTTTACAATCTTTGCTACATCATCCTTGGTAAGGGGTTGAAAAAATATCTCTGTGCATCGGGAGCGAAGGGCAGGAGGAAGCTCTTCTGGAGTTCTTGTTGTTGCCCCAATGAGTCTAAAATCTGCAGGTAAGCCATTTTGAAAAATATCATGGATATGACTAGGGATATTGCTATCTTCTGAAGAGTAGTAAGCACTTTCTAGAAATACTTTTCTGTCTTCAAGGACCTTTAATAATTTATTCATCTGAATAGGATGAAGCTCTCCGATTTCGTCAATAAATAAAATGCCTCCGTGGGCTTTGGTTACCGCTCCTGGTTTTGGCTGGGGAATTCCCGCACTCCCATATGCCCCAGCCCCTTGATAAATTGGATCATGAACAGAACCAATGAGAGGATCGGCAATGCCTCTTTCATCAAATCTAAGCGTCGTCGCATCCATTTCTATGAATTTTGCATCCTCCTGAAAAGGAGAAATTGCTATTTTCTTTGCCTCTTCCAAAGTCACTCTGGCAGCTGCTGTTTTACCTACCCCCGGTGGTCCGTAAATAATGACATGCTGTGGATTGGGTCCGCACAAAGCCGCTTTTAACGCTTTTAATCCATCATTTTGACCGATGATTTCCTCAAAGGAACTCGGCCTTGTTTTTTCTGATAGAGGTTCAGACAAATGAATCGCTCTTAGTTTCTTTAACTTTTCCAATTCTTTTTTGGATTCTTTTCCGATACAACTTTTTGTAGTTTGCTGGGTTCTTAAAAGAGAAAAAAAATAAATCCCTATAATGACTGTAAATACAAATTGAACATAAATTAAAATCTCGCTCACAAAATATCCTCCTATCATGCATCCAAGATGATTTACGTATAGTATGCACAATCAGGAGGTTTTTATGAATAAAAAATGTACAATCTTTCGACTGTACATTTTGATTGTAATTGATATTTTATGAAGCTGATTCTCCTCGTTTAACGCGTTTCTTCTTTGGTTTCTTAATAGGCTGTTTATTGGGGTTAATAACAAGCTCCGGCATCTTTTTGGATTCAACGGTCTCTTTTGTAATAATACATTTTTCTACATCTTTAGTAGAAGGAATTTCGTACATTACATCTGTCATCATTTCTTCAAGAATTGCTCTTAAACCTCTTGCACCAGTTTCTCTTTCTAAAGCTTTCTTAGCGATCAAACTGAGTGCTTCTTTTTCAAATTCAATAATAACGTCATCCATTTCAAACAATTTTTTATATTGTTTAATCAGTGCATTCTTAGGTTCCGTTAATATTTGGATAAGAGCTTCTTCATCTAAACTATTTAAAGTAACAATAACAGGCACCCGACCGATAAATTCAGGAATAAGACCAAACTTAAGCAAATCCTGCGGTAAAAGATGGTTTAATATTTCTCCAATATTTTTTTCTTTTTTGCTCTTTATTTCCGCACCAAAGCCCATTCCCTTTTTACCGATTCGCTTTTCAATAATCTTTTCGATTCCATCAAAAGCTCCACCACAAATAAATAAAATATTTGTTGTGTCAATCTGAATAAATTCCTGGTGAGGATGTTTTCTTCCTCCTTGAGGTGGAACAGAAGCCACAGTTCCCTCCAGAATTTTAAGAAGCGCTTGTTGTACACCTTCACCGCTTACATCTCTTGTAATCGACGGATTATCGGATTTACGAGCAATTTTGTCAATTTCATCAATATATATAATGCCTTGTTCTGCTCTTTCAATATCATAATCAGCTGCCTGAATAAGCTTCAACAAAATATTCTCTACGTCTTCACCAACATATCCTGCTTCAGTCAAGGAAGTTGCATCTGCAATAGCAAATGGAACATTCAACATTTTGGCTAATGTTTGTGCGAGAAGCGTTTTACCTGAACCTGTAGGACCAAGCATCAAAATATTGCTTTTTTGAAGTTCCACATCGTCGTAACGGTCATCAGAATAAATTCTTTTATAATGATTATATACCGCAACAGCAAGGGCTTTTTTCGCTTTGTCTTGTCCTATAACATATTCATCCAATGCAGCCTTAATTTCTTTTGGTTTAGGGAGCTTGGAAACTTCACTATTCTCAGGAAGTTCATCGAACTCTTCTTCAATGATTTCGGAGCACAGCTCAATACATTCATCACATATATATACTCCAGGACCAGCGATTAAGCGTCTCACTTGCTCCTGGTTTTTTCCGCAAAATGAACACTTAAGCTGTTTCTTCTCTTCATATCTTCCAGCCATTAACTCACCTCTTATTATTTACTACTTCCTAGAAGAAATCACTTCATCAATCAGCCCATATTCTTTTGCTTCCTGTGCGGACATGAAATAATCTCTTTCTACATCTCTCTCAATTTTTTCAAGGGGTTGCCCGGTATTTTCACTTAACATTTGGTTCATTCTTTTCTTAATCTTAAGAATATGCTCAGCATGAATTTGAATATCGGTGGCTTGACCCCTGGCCCCTCCCAGAGGCTGATGAATCATGACTTCTGCATTAGGAACAGCATATCTTTTTCCTTTTGCTCCGCCGCTTAGCAAGAAAGCACCCATGCTGGCAGCCATTCCTATACAAATCGTGGATACATCCGGTTTAATATAGTGCATTGTATCATATATTGCCATACCTGCTGTAATAGAGCCGCCAGGACTATTAATGTATAAATGGATGTCCTTATCTGGATCTTCAGCTTCTAAGAATAAAAGCTGTGCAACAACCAGGTTTGCTGTAACATCGTTGATTTCTTCACCAAGGAAGATAATTCTGTCTTTTAACAGTCTGGAATAAATATCATAGGAACGTTCGCCCCTATTGGTTTGTTCAACAACTATTGGCACTAAGCTCATACAGCATACCTCCTTATACTTATTTATATCAGCATTATTTTACTGATTAGTTTTCTTCTTTAGCACTATTTACTACCAAGTCAACTGCTTTTCTGATTTTGATATCTTCTCTTACGGACTCTTTTTCCGCATCTCCTACAGTGCTTAATAATTTGTCTAATTCCATCTGATATTGCTCAGCCATTCTCTTGAATTCATCGTTAAGTTCTTCATCAGTTACTTCGATGTTTTCAGCCTTAGCAATTTCTTCCAGAACTAACCTTGCTTTCACCTGGAACTCTGCATCGGAACGGAAATTTTCTCTGAGATTTTCCATTGTTTGTCCTGTAAATTGAAGATATTGTTCAACTGGCAAGCCTTGATATTTCATTCTCATGCTGAAGTCTTGCACCATCTGATCAATTTGATTATTAATCATTACTTCCGGTACATCCATTTTTGCATTTTCAATGACTTTTTCAAGGGCATTTCTTTCTTTTTCTAACTTAGCAGCTTTTTCTTTTTGCTCTAACAGTTTTGCCTTAATATCTTGTTTGTATTCATCTAAAGTTTCAAATTCGGAAACATCCTTTGCAAATTCATCATCTAATGCTGAAAGTTCTTTTTCTTTAATTTCTTTAATTTTTACTTTAAATAAAGCTGGTTTACCTGCTAAATCCTTTTGATGATAGTTTTCAGGGAAAGTAACATTAACTTCTACTTCATCTCCAGGATTTGCTCCGATGAGTTGTTCTTCAAAAGTATCAATAAAGCTGTGAGAACCTATTTTAAGAGAATAATCTGCTCCTTTTCCGCCCTCAAAAGCTTTTCCATCCATAAATCCTTCAAAATCTATAATAACTTCATCTCCGTCTTTAACAGGACGGTCTGTTACCGTAATAATACGGGCATTTTGATCTTGAACTTTCTTTAATTCTTCTTCAATTTCTTCATCTTTCACTTCAATATCCATTTTTGGTACTGTAACTTCTTTATATTGACCTAATGTTACCTCAGGCTTTACTGTTACAATAGCAGTAAGCACTACATCCTTACCTTTTTCAATTTTTTCAACATCAAATTCAGGTCTTGATACAACTTCTAAATTGTGTTCTTTAATTGCCGCTTCATATGCGTCAGGAATAACGTAATTAATGGCATCTTCATAAAAAATCTCTGGACCATACATTTTTTCTACAAATGCTCTTGGAGCTTTTCCTTTACGGAATCCAGGAATTGAAATATGTTTTTTATTTTTATTGAAGGCATATTGCATACCTTCTTCAAATCTTTCTGCCGAAACTCCAATTGTCAATTTAACTTGATTATTTTCTAATCTTTCTAACTGCGAACTCATTCATTTGTCCTCCTTGAACGATATTTTTATCTATGTACATTGCTTTATCAGGTGCACATAGTATTTTTGTAAAGTAAAATTTACAAATAGCCATTTAAATATTATACCATATACTATACTGTAAATCTACTAAAATGCATATTTTCCAGAGATTTCGCATCTAATTTCCAGTAAAGCTTTTTTCTTTATAGGAAATTAGATTTTTTCTATTTTATTGAAATTTTGGAAGAGAAAAAGGCCGTAGGCCATGTATATAGATACACCTTCCCCCT
>JAAYMW010000194.1 GCA_012521175.1 Candidatus Epulonipiscium sp. | reverse complement strand
CCTATGGAATAATTCTTGTTATGATATCCATTAAAGCAAGCATGATCGGTGCAGATACGGTTATAATGAGCACCTTTCCAGCAAATTCAATTTTGGATGCAATGGAAGACTCTCCTGCGTCTTTACAAAGCTGTGCACCAAATTCAGAGATATAGGCAATCCCTAAAACTTTAAAAACTATTTCTATGTATATTATGTCAATATCAATTTTTTCACTCATTCTTTTTACAACATCCAAGACAATACCTAACCTTTCAATAATCACGACAAAAATAATAATTCCTGCTGCAATTCTTATATACATACTCCATTCAGGATTTTGTTTGCTCAATATAAGGCCTAGAATAACTGAAATAAGCCCAATAACCACTATTTGTCCTATTTCCATATCTACATCTCCTAAAGCTGGAATAAAGTTTGAACGGTTTGAAATAAATCGCTAATGTATTGTATGATCCAAAATAAGACAACGATAAGACCTGCCAGAGTTGTTAGCATTGCTTGTTCTTCTCTTCCGGATCTTATCAGAACTTGGTTGAGCACAGACACTAAAATACCAACTGCAGCAATTTTAAATACTATTGTAATATCCATAAATTCCCTCCTATTGTATTTAATAAAGCAGTATTACAATTAATAATCCACTTAAAATCCCCAAGCTTCTGTATAACCTTCCATTTTTCTGATGATGTAAATCAAGTTTTTTCATTTCATCTTCCAAGTATAAAATACATAGGTTAATATTGTTTTTCTGCATTTCTTTATCCAAATATCCTAAAGCATTACCAAAAGATAATAATATGCTTTTATCTGCTCTGGATAAGTAGGTATCATCAATATAGCGTTCTACTGCTTTTTCCCACAATTCAGATGCATTATAACCTGATTTCTTACTCATTAACTCTCCTGCATAAGTAAAGATTTTACCGATATTGGAGTCAATTCTGCTCCCCGCCTGTTCCATTGCCAAAGGAAGGGGGGTAATCATATAATCAATTTCACCTTTTAAATAAACAAATGCCTGTTTAAGCTTTTTTAAATCGTTCATTCTATATACCTCTAATTTATCTAAAAATAATCCTATACAAGTTGTACCTATGATAGTACATATTGCTCCTATTAATTTGATCAGCATAACTGTCAACTCCTCATTATTGGCTTTAAAGAAAAGGCATCAATAATATTTTCTATAGTTCCCGGACCATTTTTATAACTTAAAATCACCATACGCTCAAATAGCTTCTTTTCTATTAATTCCTTTAAAACAGGTTTTCTTTGAATATCCAACAAAGAACTGCCATGTACTGTACAAATAAGTTTGACTCCTGCATTCATTGCATCTTCTATGGCATGAATATCTTCTGTCTTACCAATCTCATCCACTGCAATAACATCCGGTGACATTGAGCGCAGAAGCATACGCATCCCTTCAACTTTGGGACAGCAATCTAAGACATCTGTTCTCATACCTATATCATTTTGTGGAATTCCTTGATAGCAACCTGCAATTTCCGATCGTTCATCCACTACCCCCACAGTAACGCCATTAAAATTTGGAGGAATTCCGTTGCTAATTTGCCTTATAATATCTCGCAGTAATGTCGTTTTTCCACATCTAGGAGGAGAAATAATTAATGTGTGATAGATACTTCTTTCATTAAGTAAATAAGGAAGAAGCTTACTTCCGCATCCAATAATCTGATGAGAAATTCGAATATTCATTCCTCCTATATATCTCATTGTCTTTATATGTCCTTTTTCCATTATGACTTTCCCTACTATCCCTACCCTATGTCCTCCTGGAAGGGTAATATAGCCATTTCGTATTTCTTCTTCAAAAGCATAAATGGAATAATCACTCATCATTTGAAGCGTATCCGACAAATCCCTAAACTCTGTTCTAAAGGCTTGTTCAATATTTTTGCTTAAATGACCATTTGCTGTAATAAATAAAAACTCCCCATCCTTAATAATCATGACAGGTTGGTTAGCCCTAAGTCTTATCTCTTGAATCCTTTGAAATTCTGGCTCAGATATTTTAAAAAATATATTCTTTAATCTGATACCTAATGAAGATAAAATGATTTCCTTCGTTTTCATCGGATTCCTCCTTTGTTTAATCTTTATTTAATTTTATGAGAGGATGTCCATGAATATGACACTCCAAATTTTTCATTACATAGGAAATTCCCTCCTGATTTCCTATGCAATAAAAAGACACAAAAAAAGCCTATGGTTTTTACCATAGGCTTTTGGGCTCTATAATTTTTGGTGTTGGTGATTAAAACCAGCACCATTTTATTTACAAAAAAAGATGAGACAACTGACAAACT
>JAAYMW010000193.1 GCA_012521175.1 Candidatus Epulonipiscium sp. | reverse complement strand
TTTTAACTTTTTCCACAACATTATCAACAGTAAATCCGAATTCCTTAAATAATACTTCTGCAGGACCGGATGCACCAAATGTATCTATGGTTAAAACATCCCCATCTAATCCTACATATTTATGCCATCCAAAGGAAGAACCAGCTTCTATCACCAGTCTTGCCCTTACCCCGTTTGGAAGTACAGATTCTTTGTACTCTTCGGATTGCTCTTCAAAAATATCTGTCGATGGCATACTTACTACTCGAACATCTATGCCTTCTTCTTTTAATTGCTTTCTTGCCTCATAAGCTAAGCCTACTTCAGAACCAGTTGCAATTAAAATTGCATCTGGAACTTCTTTATCAGAATCCACTAAGATATATCCTCCCTTTAAAGCTTCCTTACTTGTTTCTTTAAAGAGCGGAAGGTTTTGTCTTGTAAGCACAAGAGCAGTTGGGCTGTTTTTTCTGGTAAGTGCCGCATACCAGGCTGCTGCTGTTTCTTTTGCATCTGCCGGACGGATAACAGTAAAGTTTGGAATGCTTCTTAATGCCGCTAAATGTTCTATCGGTTCATGGGTAGGTCCGTCTTCTCCCACACCAATGCTATCATGGGTAAGTACATAAATCACAGGAATTCCCATTAATGCAGAGAGTCTCATACTGTGTTTCATATAATCACTGAATACAAAGAATGTGGATACATAAGGAATAAGTCCTCCATGAAGGGCCATTCCATTTCCAATAGCCGCCATGGCATGTTCTCTTACCCCAAAGTGCATATTGGCTCCGGCATAGTTATCTGCACTAAAATCTCCTTTGTCCTTCATAAGGGTTTTTGTAGAAGGTGCAAGGTCTGCAGATCCCCCAATTAAATTTGGAATCACTTTTGCCAAACGGTTTAACACTTCCCCGGAAGAAGCTCTTGTTGCTGTTGGCTTGTCATTAAAGCTCCAAAATTCTTCAGAATCCAAGTATTCCATTGGAAGGGCTTTATCGTGCCAGTTTTCCCATTCCTTTGCCAGTTCAGGATATGCTTTTTTGTACTCTTCATAAAGGGCATTCCATTCTTCTTCATAGGCCTGTCCTTTTCTTATGATTTCATCCATATGAGCTCTTACTTCATCTGGTACAAAGAAAGGTTCAGTACCTGGCCAATTTAAGTTTTCTTTGGTTGCCTTAAGGTTTTCTTCTCCTAAAGGTTCTCCATGGGCTGAAGATTTTCCTTGTTTTCCCGGACAGCCATATCCTATTTGAGTTTTTGCTATGATGATGCTTGGCTTTTGAGTTTCTGCCTTAGCTTCTTCTATCGCTTTAGCAAGGTTTTCAAGGGCGTTTGCATCCTCTACCTGTAATACTTGCCATCCCATAGCTTCAAAGCGTTTTGCCACATCTTCTGTAAAGGCAATGTCGGTATTGCCTTCAATGGTAATGTTATTTGAATCATACAGTACAATCAGTTTCCCTAATTTTAATGTTCCTGCCAGGGATGCTGCTTCATAGCTTATACCTTCCATTAAACAGCCATCTCCTGTTAATGCATAAGTATAGTGGTCCACTATTTTATGCCCAGGTCTGTTAAATTTTGCAGCCAAATGGGCTTCTGCAATGGCAAAACCTACGGCATTGGCAATCCCTTGACCCAAAGGTCCGGTAGTGGTTTCTATTCCTACGGTATGTCCATATTCAGGATGTCCTGGAGTCTTGCTGCCAAACTGTCTAAAGCTTTTTAAATCTTCAATGGTTAATCCATACCCAAATAAATGCAGTAGAATGTATAAAAGTGCGGAACCATGACCTGCAGATAATATAAATCTGTCCCTGTTTACCCAGTTAGGATTTTTAGGATTATGTTTCATATGGTTTGCCCATAATTCATATGCAATGGGCGCTGCCCCCATAGGAAGGCCAGGATGCCCTGAATTGGCCTTCTGTACAGCTTCTGCTGAAAGAATTCTAATGGCATTCACACTGAGTTGTTCGATTGGCTTCATAATATCCCCCTTCAAATCGTTGTTTTACAGATGCTTTCCTCTGTTTTTATAGATTATTTCTTTGGAACGCTTTCCCAGTCTTTTAAGAAGCGTTCAATACCAAGGTCTGTTAAAGGATGTTTTGTCATTTGAACAATAACATTATAAGGAATGGTTGCAATATGTGCACCAAGTCGTGCAGCCTGGATAACATGGATTGGATTTCTGACACTTGCAGCAATGATTTCTGTCTCAATATCATGAATACTAAAGATTTCTACGATTTCTTCAATCAGATTCATCCCTTCGTTGCCTATGTCATCTAAACGGCCAAGGAATGGACTTACATAGGTTGCTCCTGCTCTTGCAGCAAGTAAGGCTTGGGTTGCTGAGAAAATCAATGTCACATTGGTTTTAATGTTTTCTGCGCTAAGGATTTTTACTGCTTTTAGCCCTTCAACTGTCATTGGGATTTTGATAACGATGTTTTTATGGATTTTAGCTAATTCTCTTGCTTCTTTTACCATACCTTCAGCTTCTAAGCTGATAACTTCTGCACTGATAGGTCCATCAACAATGGTTGTGATTTCTTTTACCACTTCAATAAAGTCTCTTCCTTCTTTTGCAATAAGAGAAGGATTGGTAGTCACTCCACAAATCACACCCATGTCATTGGCTTTTTTAATTTCTTCTACATTAGCAGTGTCAATAAATATTTTCATCTTTTTCTCTCCTTTATTTTTCTGATTTAATTTTGACCGTAGTAAGCATTTTTACCATGTTTTCTTAAAAAGTGTTTATCCAATAACACTTGATCCATGCTGCCTTTATCCGGAGAAAGTACCAAACTTCTAAAAGTCATTTTGGCTACTTCTTCCATCACCACAGCATTATGAACAGCATTCATCGGATCTTTACCCCAGGAAAAAGGTCCATGGCTATGAACAAGTACTCCTGGTATTTGCATAGGATCAAGGTTTTTAAAGGTTTCAACGATGACATTACCTGTTTCTTTCTCATATTCTCCCTGAATTTCAGTCGCTGTCATTTTTCTTGTACAAGGAATTTCGCCATAAAAATAGTCTCCATGGGTTGTCCCCATAGCTGGAATGCCTCTACCAGCCTGTGCCCAAGCAGTTGCCCAAGAAGAATGGGTATGAACAACGCCCCCTATCTCAGGAAAATTCTTATAAAGCACTAAATGAGTTGCAGTATCAGAAGAAGGTTTTAAATTTCCTTCTACAATATTACCCTCTAAATCCAATACAACGAGTTTATCTTCCGTTAATTCATCGTACTCTACACCACTGGGCTTAATCACGATTAAACCTTTTTCTCTGTCAATACCGCTTACATTCCCCCAAGTAAAAATCACCAGTTGATGTTTTACCAATGCCAAATTTGCTTCCAACACAGATTTTTTTAATTCTTCTAACATAAAACCATCCCTTCATATTTATTTTTATTATATTAAGTAGATTTTTAATTTACTTAATTCTTAGTTGAGATTATACTTGTGCGTACAAGTTGAGTCAATTGTCATTTTGTGTGGAATCCCGCATAATAAGTTCCGGATCCATCTTTTCTTGTATACATTCTTTAGTGCCGTTGATAAGTTCCAGAAGACTTGTGGCAGCTTTTCTCCCCAGTTTTTCCTTAGGATGGGCTACCGTTGTCAGTTTAATTTCCCCTTGCTGGGCCAGTTCTGAATTATCAAATCCTACCACAGCACAGTCTCTGGGCACATATATCCCTTGTGCTCTTAATGCATCAAGCATATTGATCGCAATTTGATCATTGTAGCAAATGAGTCCTGTACAATTTTTTAATTTATGGATAAATCTTTGTATATAAGTATCATCCAAAAGCAATCTATCGAAATCTTGAGATGAAAACCATAGAATATATTTTTCATTAATCGTCAAATTGTATTCTCTATGGGCCTGTACAAATCCTTGAAATCTGGCAAGTCCCTGCATATCATCGCTTTTAAAAATTCCAGCAATCTGCTGATGTCCCTGCTCTATTAAATGTTTGGTTGCCATGTAGCCCCCTAAAATATCATCTTCCATTACATAAGAAGCTTTAAAATTGTTATAATAAGCATGTATGAATACTATTGGAATGCCTCTATTTTTAAAGCGCTCATAAATATCTATATTCGGATTGGGCAAAACACTTTTCGTCGGTTCAATAATTAATCCATCTAAATTGTTGTTTAGCATATTAAGAAGACAATTTCTTTCTTTTTCAAATTCATTATTGGTATGTCCCAGTAAGATGGTATAACCTTCTTTACTTAAGATTTCATCAATTCCATAGATTATATCAGGAAAAATATAGTCTTTTAGATAGGTGGTAATTACGCCGATTAATTTGCTTTTCTTTTTAGTTTCTCCCTCAGTATTGGCAACAAATGTCCCTTTGCCCTGGACTTGATAAAGCCACCCCTCGTTGATGAGTTCTCCTATGGCTTTTCTAACGGTATGGCGGCTTATTTGAAAACGATTTGCCAGTTCGTGTTCTGAAAAAAGCTTGTCATCCGGATTTAACTGCCCTTCTGATATATAATTTTTTATAAATTCTTTAACCTGTATATACTTTGGTTCGTTATTTAAGCTCATAATCCACCTCTTTATGTTGTATGCACAAGTTATTATAGCATACTTATTTGTTTCTGTGAATATTTTATAGAAATTTATATAAACACTTAAAAATTATATTGAAAATTACATAAATCTAGTGTAAAATATAGGTAGACTACTTGTGCGCACAAGTTTTGTGCGCATTAAAAGTTTATACTAAATGATTTTTAAATATATTATATTATAAAAGGAGGAAAAATGATGTTAAATTTAAAATCATTCGAATTTTGGTTTGTAACAGGAAGTCAACACTTATATGGTCCTGAAACCTTAGAACAGGTGGAAGTGCATTCTCGCAAAATGGCAGAAGGACTAGACCTTGACCCATCTATTCCATGTAAAGTTGTGTTTAAACCTGTCTTAACAACTCCTGATGCGATCCGTAAACTCTGCTCTGAAGCAAATTTAGACGATAAATGTGCTGGTATTATCACATGGATGCATACATTCTCTCCAGCAAAAATGTGGATTGCTGGTCTTTCTGAACTTAAAAAACCACTTTTGCACCTTCATACACAATTTAACCGTGATATTCCATGGAGCAGCATTGATATGGACTTTATGAACCTTAACCAATCTGCCCATGGCGATAGAGAATATGGTTTTATCGGTGCCAGATTAAGAATTGCTCGTAAAGTTATTGTAGGTTACTGGGAAAATCCAGAAACCAGAAGCCGTATTGGCGCTTGGATGCGTTCTGCTATTGCCTTTACCGAAGGCCGTAATCTTAAAGTGGCTCGTTTCGGCGACAATATGCGTAATGTTGCTGTTACGGAAGGAGATAAAGTAGAAGCTCAAATTAAATTTGGCTGGTCCGTTGATGCTTATGGTATCGGAGATCTTGTAGAACGTATTGATGCTGTAACAGAAGCTCAAGTAAATGAACTCATGGATGAATACAAAGAACTCTACGATATTGATCCTGAAGCTAATATAGATTCTATCAAAGAACAAGCTCGTATCGAAATTGGTATGAAAACTTTCCTAGAAGAAGGAAAATTCGGTGCTTTTACAACCAACTTTGAAAACCTATTTGGAATGAAACAACTTCCAGGCCTTGCTGTTCAACGTTTAATGGCTCAAGGTTATGGTTTCGGTGGAGAAGGCGACTGGAAAACCGCTGCAATGGTTCGTGTTATGAAATTGATGGGTGCAGGTCTTAATGGCGGAACATCCTTTATGGAAGACTACACTTATCATTTAGAACCAGGTAATGAAATGATCTTAGGTGCTCATATGTTAGAAGTATGTCCTACCATCGCTGCAACCAAACCAAGAATTGAAGTTCATCCTCTAGGTATTGGCGGAAAAGCTGATCCTGCACGTTTGGTATTTGACGGTAAGGGTGGTCCTGCTATTGCGACTTCTTTAGTAGAAATGGGCGGACGCTACCGTTTAATTATCAATGCCGTTAACGCTGTTCAACCTACTATTGAAATGCCTAACCTTCCGGTAGCAGGAGTATTGTGGAAACCAGAACCTTCTCTTAGCGAAGCTGCAGAAGCTTGGATTCTTGCTGGAGGCGCTCACCATACTTCTTTCTCCTATGATGTTACAGCAGAACAAATGATGGATTGGGCAGAAATGGCTCAGATTGAATGTGTACTGATTAATAAAAACACAGATATCCTCACATTCAGAAATCAATTAAAATGGAATGACATGGCTTGGAGAAGATAAAGCTGTAATAAAATAAACAATTATGGGGGATTACTGTATGGAAAATATTAAGAATGCCATTATCAATGGAAAAACCGTATTGGGGATTGAGCTTGGTTCAACTAGAATCAAAGCTGTTCTGATTGACGAAAACAATACACCTATTGCTTCTGGCAGCCATGACTGGGAAAACAGTTATGTGGACAATATCTGGACCTATAGCTTAGAAGACATCTGGAAAGGTCTTCAGGATAGTTACAAAAACATGGTTCAGGATGTTAAAGAAAAATACGGTATAACGATTCAAAAAATAGGAGCAATCGGTCTTAGTGCCATGATGCATGGATATATGGTTTTTGATAAAGATGAAAATCTTTTAGTACCATTCCGCACTTGGCGTAATAACATTACCGAAAAAGCTTCTACAGCCTTGACAAAAATATTTAATTATAATATTCCTCAAAGATGGAGCATTGCCCATCTTTATCAGGCTATTTTAAATAATGAAGAACATATTAGCGATATCTCCTTTATGACAACCTTGGCAGGATATATTCACTGGAAATTAACAGGCCAAAAAGTACTTGGTATTGGAGATGCCTCTGGTATGTTTCCAATTGATTTAAATACCAAGGATTTTAATCAAACCATGATTCATCAATTCGATGAACTGGTTTCTTCCAAAAAACTTCCATGGAAGCTTCGTGATATCCTTCCTAAGGTTTTAGTAGCCGGAGAAAATGCTGGTGTCCTTACAGAAGAAGGAGCAAAGCTTCTGGATGTTTCTGGAGAACTTCAAGCAGGAATTCCTCTTTGTCCTCCAGAAGGGGATGCAGGAACAGGTATGGTTGCAACAAACGCTGTAGCAAAACGTACCGGTAATGTTTCTGCTGGAACCTCAGTATTCGCAATGATTGTTCTAGAAAAAGAATTGTCCAAAGTATACTCTGAAATAGATTTGGTTACGACTCCTACGGGCAATCTGGTAGGAATGTCTCATTCTAACAATTGTTCCTCTGACCTTAATGCATGGGTTGGATTGTTTGCTGAATTTGCAAAGGCAATGGGTATAGAAGCAGATATGAATAAAATCTTTGGAACTTTATATAATTTAGCTCTTAAGGGAGACCCAGACTGTGGCGGCTTACTCGCTTATGGTTATCTGTCCGGGGAACATATGACAGGTTTTGAAGAAGGACGTCCACTGTTTGTGCGTTCCTCAAACAGCAATTTTAATCTGGCCAACTTTATGCGTGTAAACCTCTTTACAGCATTGGGTGCACTTAAAATAGGTCTTGATATCCTTCTAAAACAAGAAGGTGTGAAAGTAGATAAAATTTTAGGGCACGGAGGCTTGTTTAAAACTAAAGGGGTAGCACAGCAAATTATGGCTGGTGCAATCAATACACCTGTTTCAGTTATGGAAACTGCCGGTGAAGGCGGTGCATGGGGTATAGCCCTCTTAGCTTCTTATCTCATTAACAAAGCTGAAAATGAGACCTTAGAAGATTACCTTAACAATAAAGTGTTTGTAGGAAAAGAAGGCGTAACAATACATCCTGATCCTAAAGATGTAGAGGGCTTTGATCAATTTATGGAACGTTACATTAAAGGATTAGCTATTGAAAGAGCAGCTGTAGAATATTTAAAATAAAGCTCAACTAAAATCCCTTAGATGGTTACCATCTAAGGGATTTTATTATTTAAGGAGGGATATTATCTTTTCTTTTCCTTTCTCATAACAAGGATACTTTGAAGAACAATAAAGAAAGCGAGAAGAGCTGAAATAATAATTTTAGACCACCAGGAGGAAATGTTTCCCTGGAAAGAAACAAAGGTTTCTATAGTTGCTTTAATAAGTACCCCAAACAGGGATCCAAAGACATTTCCTACACCGCCGGTAAGGGGTGTTCCACCTATAACTGTAGCCGCTATGGCATCCATTTCAAAACCTCTTGCCAGTTCTACAAAGGCACCACTGGTATTTAAGCAGAATGCAATGCCTCCTAATGTAGCAAGAAATCCATTAATAATATAAACATAAAATTTGGTTCGCTTTACATTAAGTCCCATAAGCAATGCGGATTGTTCTTTTCCCCCAACCGCATATATAGCACGGCCAAATTTAGTAAATCTAAGCAAAAGATATGCAAGGACAACAATAATAAGGGCCAATATAACTGTAGGATAAATATATGGATAAATCATGACACCCTTCTTATTCACATAGCCACCAAAAGGTAAATAAATTTTCTTCTGAGCAATTGCAAGGAATGTTGCATTGGTTATGGTAATCATTTCAAGGCTAATCATCGCCGTTAATCCTCTTGCAAAGAACATTCCTGCAAGGGTTACAATAAAGGGCTGAATGTTTAGATAGGCAATAAGCCAACCCTGAACTGCTCCAAATACAACTCCAAAGGCAAGAACAATAAACATAGCAG
>JAAYMW010000192.1 GCA_012521175.1 Candidatus Epulonipiscium sp. | reverse complement strand
GATCCAAGAAATCCAGCAGTTATTGCTGATAATGTAGGTGATAACGTTGGAGATGTTGCGGGAATGGGAGCGGATTTATTTGATTCCAATGTAGCCTCAATGGCGGCCGCCCTTGTCATGGCGGTAGCTTTAGATAAGACGGCAGGAAATATGATGAACACCGGTATGGTTTTATGTTATGGGGCGATTGGTTTATTAGCATCTATCATTGGCATTGCTACTGCACGAATGGGGAAAGATAACAATCCGACAAAAGCATTAAACAGTAGTACTTATGTTACAACTGGAATTTTTGGAATACTAACAGCATTAGCAACTTATATATTCCGCTTTGAATGGCGTATATGGGGGGCTAGTGCTATTGGACTTATGATAGGTGTTATTATTGGAATTGCTACAGATTATTTTACCGATGATACAAAAAAGCCTGTTCATGCTGTAGCGAAGGCTTCTAAATCCGGTCCTGCCTTTACAATTTTATCTGGGATTTCTTATGGATTAATCAGTATATTACCGGCAATCATTGGTATAGCATTCTCAGCCCTTGCAGCATACAAAATTTGTGAACCATTAGGAGAGGGTTATGCAATGTTTGGTATTTCTATGGCGGCAGTGGGGATGTTGTCTATAGTAGGTATGATTATTTCTAACGATGCCTATGGCCCTATCGTAGATAATGCCCGTGGGCTTGTAGAGATGGGCAATTTAGGAGAAAAAGCTCTTCAGATTACAGATTCATTAGATAGTGCAGGAAACACTGTTAAGGCAGTGACAAAAGGTTTTGCAATTGGGGCGGCAGGGCTTACCGTTATCGCGTTATTAGGGGCATTTATCAGCGAAGTGAATACAGCGGCTTTAGAACTTGGCAAACAAACAATTAGCGGATTTGATGTCATCAATCCAGTAGTATTTTTTGGATTATTAATTGGAGCAGCAGTTCCGGCTGTTTTCTCTGCAATGTTAATGCTTGGTGTAGAAAAAAATGCGCAAAGAATGGTTGCAGAAATTCATCGTCAGTTTAGAGAAATAGTTGGTTTAAAAGAAGGTAAAAAAGGCGTTATTCCTGAGTATGACAAATGCATAGAAATAGCTACCGAGGGTGCTATTAAGGAACTTATCCCAGCTGGTTTAATGGCAATTATCATAACAATGGTAGTTGGCTTTGTCGGAGGGGTACAGGCTATTGGCGGATTTTTAACCGGCAATATTATTAGTGGTTTATTACTTGCGTTATTTATGTCTAATTCCGGCGGCCTGTGGGATAATACCAAAAAATATATAGAAGCAGGAAATAATGGAGGGAAAGGTTCTGATACCCATAAATCATCGGTAGTTGGGGATACAGTGGGGGATCCTTTTAAAGATACGGCTGGTCCCTCTATCAATACTCAGATAACAGTTGTATCCTTGGTCGCTTCTTTAATGTCCACCTTGTTTTTAACCTTATCCATATTTGGTTAATCCATTGAATGAATTGAACAAATAATAAGGCTACCTATATATGTGAGGTGGCCTTATTATTTATTAAAAAATTTAGTATTTACGAGAGTTGGAATTAAAGATAATATTAATTCATACCCTTTTAAATGGTGTATTAAGTGTTATACTTTTGTGTATAATAGTTGCAAATATATTTTTATATATGTATTTGTAATCATTATATATTGATTCTAAATGAACATATTAGTGGAAGGAGATACATAATGGATACAAAGGTATTAGAAAAGTATGCGAAACTTCTTGTAAAAATAGGAGTGAATATTCAAAAAGGACAAATTTTAGTAATTTTAAGTCCTATTGAAGCGGCACCTTTTACAAGAATTATTTCTGAAATTGCTTTTAAAGAAGGGGCAAAAGATGTACAAATATTATGGAAAGATGAGATATCTACAAAAATTAAATACCTTCACGCACCAGATGAAGTATTCGAAGAATATCCCAACTGGCAGAAAGAATTTTATATTTCATATGCAAGGGCAGGGGCTGCTTTTTTAAATATTTATGCTACAGATCCTGAACTCCTTAAAGAGGTTAATGCCGAAAGAGTGGCAAAATACCATAAGGTAACCAATATTGCTTTAAAAGAATACAGAGAAAGAACCATGACCAATCAAAATGCCTGGTGCATTGCCTCTATTCCAACGGTTTCATGGGCAAAGAAAGTATATCCGGATTTATCTGAAGAAGAAGCAGTGAATAAATTATGGGAAGCAATATTAAAAACAGTTCGTGTGGACCAGGAGGATCCCGTTGCAGCCTGGGAGAAACATAAAAAGAATCTGAAAAAGAGAATGGAGATTTTAAATTCTCATAGGTTTAAGTACCTGCATTATAAAAATGCTTTGGGTACCGATCTTAAGATAGAGCTTCCCGAAAACCATATTTGGATGGGAGGAGCAGATTTTACCCAAGAAGGTCTTGCTTTTATAGCGAATATGCCAACAGAAGAAGTATTTACTCTTCCAAAGAAAACAGGCGTTAATGGAAAAGTTGTAAGCTCAATGCCTTTAAATTATAACGGAAGCTTAATAGAAAATTTTTCTCTTACTTTTAAAGATGGAAGAATCATTGATTTTACTGCAGAGAAAGGCTATGAAAACTTAAAGCATCTTATTGAAACCGATGAAGGTTCTCATTATTTGGGAGAAGTCGCATTGGTTCCTTATGATTCCCCGATTTCCAATCTTAAGACTTTATTTTACAATACCTTATTTGATGAAAATGCTTCCTGCCATTTAGCCATTGGTAAGGCATATTCTCCTTGCATTAAAGGAGGAGAAAAAATGTCAACGGAAGAATTAGAAAAAGAGGGGACAAATGATTCTCTTGTTCATGAAGATTTTATGATAGGGACAGAGGATTTAGAAATTATAGGAACTACCTTTGATGGAAAAGAAATACCTATATTTAAAAACGGAAATTTTGCATTTTAGATTGAATAAGCCTAAGAGATATTTATATCTCTTAGGCTTAAAATTTTTATTGTTAATTTTATTTTGATTTTAATTCTTTCTGGTATTCAAGATAAGCATAAACAGAAATAAATATCATAAAGACAGCGAGGGACACCATAAAAAGTATAAAACTAAAAGCACCTTTAATAAACGATGTGCATATTAAAACAATACCTACTAACATAAAACCCATACCGCCGATTCTATGAGTTTTTTTCCATACCTTTTCGCTGGCAAGGGTCCAGGGGAGTTTAATTCCTGTAAGATAGTTCAAACGCAGCTGAGACATGTAATTACCCATAACTACAAAAAGAATTCCAATGATTAATTTAATAAAAACGTCCACGCTTTTTATGATATTGAAAGATGCCAGTACTGTCAGCCAATGTACAGTCATAAGAGTCAGTACGATACTGACTGACATGATGGAATAGGCTTTACTATGTTTTTTATAATTTTCCCTTTTTGGATCTAATTTAGGAGAATAAAGCATTAATAAATAGATCCCTGCGGGAAGAGCTGCTGTCATGAAAATCATATATTTAGAGCTGTAATCATCTGTTTCACCGTTGATTCCCCAATGGGAAGGAATTTGTTCCGGTAATGAGGGAAAAAGGATTGCGGTTCCAATTAAAGAAAGAACAATTAAAAGCCAAATGAATTTATTGTGTTTCATAATGGTCACTCCTTATCTATAAAATCATATATCCATCCAATCAGTTCTTGAAACACGGTGGTATTAAGAGAATAAATAATATTTTGGCCTTGCCGTTCGGTTTGAACCAGTTCGGCCTGTTTTAATATATTTAAATGATGACTTAAAGAAGGTTTACTGATATTAAATTCTTCTGCTATTTCTCCGGCAGACATATCTTTCTCCCGTAATAGCTTTAAAATTTTTCTTCTGTTTTTATCTGATAAAGCTTTAAATATATTATCCAATAAAGTCGCCCCTTTCAATTAGATATTTAGATATTTATCTAAATATCTAATTGAATTATAACATTATTATCTTATTATTTCAATATGGAATTTATATGATTCCACATTTTTAATACCTTTATCTAATATAAATAAAATGTATAAGTTTTAATATAGGAGGATAGATATGGATTATATGTCATTACCGATGGTTCCGCCGGGGCAGCATAAATTGCCTCCGCTTCCTTACCCATATGATGCACTCCAGCCAGTTATAAGTGCTGCAACGATGCGTATTCATCATGATCAACATCATAAGGCTTATGTGGATGGACTAAATCATGCAGAGCTCAAATTAGTAGAATTAAGAAAGAAAGACGATTTTGAGTTAATCAAGTATTGGGAAAATGAATTGGCTTATAATGGTTCAGGACATATTTTACATAGTATTTTCTGGACTATTATGGCACCTGTTGGAACAGGAGGAAGACCTGGCCCACAAACGCTTAATCAAATTAATGGCTATTTTGGAAGTTTTGATGCCTTTCAAAGACAATTTACAAATGCAGCCAATAAGGTTGAGGCATCCGGCTGGACTGTTCTTACATGGCAGCCTACATGGCGAAGATTGGAAATACTTCAGATTGAAAAACATCAGGATTTAACACAGTGGAGTGGTATTCCCATATTAGTAGTGGATGTCTGGGAACATGCTTATTATTTGGATTACCAAAACAGACGCCCAGAATATGTAAACGCATGGTGGAAACTCGTAAATTGGAATGAGGTAGAAAGAAGGCTATTACTGGCAATGAGAGGACAGGTACCTATGACAAGGGAAGAATATAGATGGTATTAGGGGGCAATGATGTCCCCTTGTTTCCTTAAGTCTTCTTGCTGTATAATAATCGATATAAAACAAAGGAAAGGGTATCAAGATGAATTTATTATCCGCTGAAAATATTACAAAATCTTTTGGAGAAAAAATACTTTTTAAAAATGTATCTTTTGGAATTAACGAAGGTGAAAAAGTTGGAATAATTGGCATAAATGGAACGGGCAAAAGTACTTTTTTGAAGGTGCTTACTGGGGTAGAGGCGCCTGACAGTGGCAATATATCTACTGCAAATGGTCTAAGAATAGAATATCTCTCTCAAAATCCAGTTTTTGAAGATGATGCTACTGTACTACAACAAATATTTAGTGGAAGCAATCCAACGATTCAGTTGATCAGGGAATATGAAGATACATTGGACAAGTTGAGTAATGATCCGGAAAATAAAACTTTCCAGGAAAAGTTATTGAAACTTAATCAAAAAATGGATAGTGCAGACGCATGGTCCATGGAAAGTGAAGCAAAAATGATTTTGACCAAACTCGGAATAACTTCTTTTAGTGCAAAGGTAGGAATGCTTTCAGGAGGCCAGAGAAAAAGAATTGCTTTGGCTGGGGCACTTATCCGTCCATCGGATTTATTGGTATTAGATGAGCCTACCAATCATATCGATAATGAGACGATACTGTGGCTGGAAGATTATTTGAATAAGCGCAAAGGTGCATTGATTATGATTACTCATGACAGGTACTTCCTTGACAGGATAGTCAATAGAATTATAGAGCTGGATTCCGGTCAGATTTATGAGTACAAGGGAAGTTACAGCGATTTTCTTGAGGCGAAAACTTTAAGAGAAGAACAATTAAAGACTATGGAAGAGAAAAGACAGAATTTATTAAAAAAAGAGCTGGAATGGATAAGAAGTGGTGTAAAAGCCAGAGGAACCAAGCAAAAAGCAAGGATTGACCGGTTTGAAAAATTAAAAGAACTGACATTCAACATATCTTCTGACAAGATGGAAATATCCATAGGGTCAAGAAGATTAGGCAAAAAAATTATTGAAATAGATCATATTAGTAAGTCTTTCGGAGATAAATATTACATTAAAGATTTTAGTTATACTTTATTAAGGGAAGACAGAATTGGAATAATTGGTCCCAATGGCAGTGGTAAATCCACTTTACTCAACATTATTGCAGGTATGTTAAAGCCTGATTCAGGAAAAGTTGAAATTGGAGAAACCGTTAAGATTGGATATTATACTCAAGAAAATAAGGATATGGATGAAAACCTTAGAGTCATAGAATATATTCGTGAAGAAGCAGAGTATATTACTACGGGGGACGGCTCCAAAATCAGTGCGTCTCAGATGTTGGAGAGATTTTTGTTTCCCCCTCATTTACAGTGGACGCCTATTTTAAAACTTTCCGGAGGAGAAAAAAGAAGATTATATCTGCTTAGAATCCTTATGGGTTCTCCCAATGTACTCCTTCTGGACGAGCCTACAAATGATTTGGATATTCAAACCTTAGAAATATTAGAGGAGTATTTAGATGAGTTTCTAGGTCCTGTGGTTACCGTTTCCCATGACAGATATTTCCTTGATAAAATAGCAGAAAAGATATTTGCTTTTGAAGGGGAAGGAACTATAAAAAACTATCCCGGAAATTATGAAGACTACCAAAATAGAATAAAAGATAAAATAACAGAAGAAAAAAACAATACTCCTTCTAAAGAAAAAAGAGATACAAGGGCAAGAAGCAATGATACAAAGCTTAAATTTAGTTATAAAGAAAAACAAGAATTCGAAAATATTGAAGGCTGGATTGAAGAAGTAGAAAATGAATTAAAAGCAATCGAAGATCAAATCAATAATGCACAATGTGATTATGTACTTCTTCAAGAATTGGTTGAAAAGCAAAAAACATTGGAAACCAGATTGGAAGAATTAATGGAGAGATGGGAATATCTTAGTGAACTTGCTGAAAAAATTAATGCCAGTAAATAATTATTTCTCTCTTTTTCTGTTAACAATGAGGGCAATAATAATAGCAAGAAGTGCCCCTAAACAAAATATCCCACCAATAATAATAAGCATACCAGAGACTGCCATCATTATCTTACGCTCCTTTAGTTTTTTGTACCATTATAACATAGTAAAAAGGCTGGGACAATATTTCCAGCCTTAATTTTATTACATACGAAATTCCTCAGGATTTCCTATGTCAAAAACTCTTTTATTTTTCAAAATTTCTTACAAGAAGATTTTTTACCTTTTCATCTTCAGCGTTTTCCAGCATTTCATATCTTTTAATGCCCAACCTGGTAAGGAGCTGTAATGCATTGATATTATCAAAAGGAGTTTTCAACGAAGTGCCATTGGCGTATTTGTTTACTCTTTTTGTTCCTTCTTCAATGGAATTAATGGTTCTTGGTCCTCCCACACATCCTCCGATACATCCCATGCCTTCTATAAAAGTAGCATCTGTTTCCCCCTTAAGAAGTTTATCTAATCCCTCTTTGCAACTTTTAGCCCCATCAAAGGCTTCTGATTTAAAAGGAATATTAGAGTATGAATCCAGTCTTTGCACCGTTAATTCTACAGCCTTACTAACTCCTCCGGTTCTTGCATATACTCTTCCTGCAAAAGCAGCTTCTTCTCTGTTTTCTTCAGGAAGATTTTTAAGGTCAATATCCAGTGCATTAAATATCTCATATAACTCTCTAAATGTAAGGACATAATCAATGGCATCATCTAAACCCGCTTCTTTTGCTTCATTCTTTTTAGCAATACATGGGCCTATAAATACAACTTTTGCATTCTCGTTTAAGGCTTTAATAACCCGACCTGCTGCAATCATAGGAGATACGGCTGGAGACATATGGTCAAGCAGAGAAGGATATTTATTTTGTATCATGTTGACCCATACTGGACAACAGCAGCTTGTGATAAAGTAATCTTTTTTATTCTCCATAAGATGTTTATACTCGTAAGCTTCTTTCATTGTTAAGATGTCTGCAAAAGTTGCCACTTCAATCATTTCTGAAAATCCAATCATTTTTAAGGCAGTTCTGATTTTACCAGGCGTAACAGATGGATCAAATTGGCCTACATAGGCGGGGGCTATGGCGGCAAATACCGGATACCTTTTTTCCT
>JAAYMW010000017.1 GCA_012521175.1 Candidatus Epulonipiscium sp. | reverse complement strand
TAACTACGAATACTGCTGCTATCGCAGCTATACTTACAGCTACAGCGACATCGTGGATATTTATTGGTAAGCCAGACCTTGGAATGACTATCAATGGCTGTCTGGCAGGTCTTGTTGGTATCACCGGATGTCGCAATTCCAGTGGTTAATCAAACACATACTGGTGCAAAGATGACAAAAATCACCATAATCACTAACCAGGATAAATTGGCAAAGCTTGAATCTTCTCTTGATAAAATCGGTATCACAGGTCTTACAGTTACAAACGTTCTAGGTTATGGTATGCAAAAAGGACACGCAGAATATTACCGGGGCCTTCCAGTAAAAACAAGACTCCTGCCTAAAGTTCAGGTTGACATCGTTGTGTGCAAGATACCTACCGAAACAGTAGTTGACACAGTGAAGAAGGCACTGTATACAGGCAATATGGGTGATGGTAAAATTTTCATTTACGATGTTGAAAACGTTATAAAGATTCGAACTGGTGAAGAAGGATATGATGCTCTTCAGGACGAAGAAGACGAATAAATAAAAATAAATACAAGTAAAACAAAAAAGCAGGAAATATATTTATCCAAAGGTAATATACTTCCTGCTTTTTTACTCGAATGTTCATTTTGACAAACTACAAAACAAATCCTAAGAGTTATAGAACTTTAAAGCTTAGAGTTTATAACATTCCCCAAAATATATTTATTTGAGATGTAAGAAAATAAAGAAGCGACCCTATGCCCACCACTTTCATAATTTGTTTAGGAGACTGGTATAAAACCAAAATGACAGCTATCCAGAGTAAGAATTCCAACGGATAACGAATATCAAAATACCAAAATCCAAATGCAAAAGCCTGTCTTGAAAGAAACATAAAAATCATCGATGAAAGTAAAACAGCAACATCGCCTTTCCCTTTCGCATACCAACACACCAATGCAATAAAGGGAGAAATACAAGTCATTATGATCCAAATCATCATATAGGCTCTAGGGAAAAACCTGGCTACCAAGATTGTGTATAAATAATAGCTGCCTACCATCCCTGCAAAAAACAAAAATACATTGATAGCAGACCTGACTGGCGATGCACTGTATACAGATATCAGCACCGCAAGGAAAATCCAAACTCCCATACGCGAAAAAAAGTTGTTTAAATCTAATATTTCTAGAAAATAGGGCAATATATTGCTTGGAATTGTATCAAGGATCTTGGAAAGTAAGCCTAAAATAATTCCTGTGATAAATATACATGTTGAGTATATAAACTTCCTTGATGACGGTATATGAATTGGTTGTCGAATTGTATTTAACACTTTTTTCATTGAATTTCTCCTGTCAAACTTTCATTAATGCCTTAATTTAAAGTATTTACTGGATCGTATTCTCTCGATAAGCGCACAATATTTATCTGCAAAACATATGATCAAAGCCTCTTTACTTTTAGGAATCTTGGTAATATTCAGCGGCCACATATGACTGCGTATAGTCTCCCTCTCTTTTTCATCTATGCCAAAATCTTTTACTGCATTATCACATGTGATATCAGGACAGTCAAGTCCAACTTTTTTTCGAATGGGTTCACCATCATTCCAGTCATAGAAATAGAAATCGTGAAGCATTGCCGCTTCTATTAATTCTTTCTCGTCTGCATTTAGATGTAATTTTTCATTAATAAGGTAGCTAATCCATGCTACATTTTTGCAGTGCTCCAGTGTGGTAGTGGTTCCATGATAAATATGCTTATCCATTTGTTTTATTAGATCAGATTGATAATAATCTTTAATGAGTTCAAGAAATTGCTTTTCACGCAATTGTTTTGCTATCCTGTTTTTACGTCCATGAAGTTTAAAAACTGCAATACGCTGAATAGCTTTTTTATAAATAGAATTCTGATTGCTAAAAACCCGTTCAACAATATTTGCCATATGATTTTGAAAAGCTTCATCTAAAGAGACGACATATTTTTGAAAATCCGAAAGAGAGGATATTGTCAATGTGGTATCAACAGATATAAGTGAAACGAGTATAAGAGCCAACAAATCTAATAAAAATTCAGGGAATACTCTAATTCCTCTATCCACCAAAGGTATCAGGATATTCATTAAAAATATTGCAGCAGCACCAAATACAAAGGATGTAGGCACACTTGTCCTTCCATTGATATTTAGAGGAATATCACTATAATCCCACCACCGTGCATTGAATAGTTTTTCAAGCACCCATGATGTAGGGTATTCTATGACCATGCTTACAACAAACCCAAATATAAAAAGCATCCACCATTCCATCTTCGGCATATAACCTGCTTTTATCAAATCATATGTAAAAAATCCAATTAGTGAAGCGCACCCATAAATCGGGCAAATGGGACCATAAAGAAAACCGCGGTTCACCCACTTATGTTCCTCTATCGTACAATATATGCTTTCCCAAACCCAGCCCAGAAAGCCAAAAAGGAAAAAGGCAATAATATACCTGTTCAAATCCATCACTTCCTTATTTCCCCTTTACACATTTTTATGAACTATACAGCTTAAACTTGCTCCTCAATAGTAATGGCATTAAATAGGAAATCCGGAGGAATTTCCTATTTAATTAAAATAAGAGTTTCATGACATTGTCTTCTCCAGCAAAATTCTGGAGAAAACTCAATGTCAAGAAACCCTTATTTTGTAGCTTTCTCATAACCTTTTTACTTTTTTAGAAACTATTCTACTATCTTTTCTTTCATCTTTTTGATCAGCTCTAATATTCCAGCTTCCACTTTCTTAAGATCTTCTTCCTTTGGCTCCCCTTCAAATTCAACAGATTCAACAAAATCCCACTTCATTCTGTTTCTCTCATTGATTTCTTTTAGTTCATTCTCAGCTCCGCCAGACCATCCATAGGATCCAAATCTAAATGCTGCTTTACCTGTAATCTTCTTTCTTCCAACCTCATTAAGTGCTTCAGCAACCGGTGGGAAAAGCTTGTACTCATAAGTAGGCGCCGCAATAATAACCCCTGCAGATTTAAAAATTGTTGCAACCATTTCACTTTCGCTTTCCAGAGGCATTTGCAGTTTGTTGTATTGAATGCCTTCTCTTTGAAGTATACCTTCAGCATATTCAGTTGCTTTTGCAGTCATTCCATACATGGAACCCCACAATATCGTCATTTCATTCTTACCCGCACCTTCAGCATATTGAGAAAATCTAGAATAATCATCCATGATTTTTTGAGGATTTTTTCTATAAACCGGACCATGACCAGGTGCTATTATCTTTACATCCAAAGCTTTTGCTTTTTCGATTGCCTTTTTCACATTAGAAGTAAAGGTTACCATTACATTAGAAAAATATCTTATTCCTTCGGATTCAAAAAAGTCTATCTCTTCAGGAGTCAGTTCATCATCAAAACAATGATCCTCCATCATGCCAAATGCTCCAAACATGTCGCATGAAAATAAGGTTTTTGTAGAGCTTTCATAAGTATACATAGTGTCCGGCCAGTGAACGTTGGGGACTGGATGGAAACTCAATACCTTGCCATTGCCAAGATCCAGAGTATCTCCTTCCTTCACGATTCTTATCTTGTCTTCATTATAAAAGGAAGATACCATTTTTGCAGCTTTATCCGTACATATTATGGTAAAATCATCTTTAATTTTGCGGAAGTTTGAAATCCAGCCGGAATGGTCTGGCTCCATATGATTCACAATTAAATAATCGATATTTTTGGGATCAACATCTATTTCTTCAAGGCTCTTATAAAGGGTTTCAGGGACTCCATCCCAACCAATGACACCATCAATGATCGCTGTTTTTTCTCCCTGAACGATGTAGGAATTAAGCGTTACCCCATGGGCAAGTTCCCACATTCCTTCAAATAATATGTCCTTAACATTCATAGTAAGCATATGTATTCCATCTGCAATTTTTAATTTCTTCATACCTTGTCCTCCTAGAAATTATAATATCATAAATTGTTTTTCAACAATTGGTTTAATATACATATGATTATTATAATCTTTTTAATCAAAAATTCTACAGCACCTATTCAGTACCCTTCTGTCATTATAAAAATTTTATCGTTCAGACCCATATGCATCATAAAATAAATGAATCTGTATGACGAATAGTATCATTAATTATACCATAGTTTCATATGATTGAAATATTATATATCAATATTACAGCATAAATTTATGATAGTAAAGAAAAAGGACACTTTACAGCAACTCTTTCGCAGCACAACTATACTGTATGTACAATATGCCCAAAAGAATCTCTGTAAGTGTCCCCCTTACGAGGTAAAACTTATTTTAGCTCTGCCACTTATCCCATCATGACTTCTACGAACACATCTTTACGATCTATAATTGGAATAATATTGCCTTCAATGGATTGACCATCTACGGCTATTCCTTTTACGCCCTTTTGAACATTTCCTGGGTTCTTTATCTGGATATGGTATTTTGTTCCGCGGTAGTATCTTTCTAATGTAAAATCCCCAAAGCCTTCTGGTAAACAAGGATCAATCATAAGACCAGAATGGGTTGGACGAAGACCAAGAATGTATTGGGATATATTCACAAAGGACCATGCAGCGGTTCCGGTCAACCAACTGTTCTTTGCTTCTCCATGCCTTGGCGCATCCGCTCCGGCTATCATCTGTGAGTATACATAAGGTTCAGTACGGTGGATTTCACTAAATGCTTCTACATAAGCAGGACAAGTTTTGGAATAGATTTCAAACGCACGATTACCATTGCCCACTACTGTCTCTGCAATAGATACCCAAGGATTATTGTGACAGAAAATACCTGCATTTTCTTTGTAACCAGGCGGATAAGAGGTAATTTCTCCAAGCTCCAGATGATATTTGGTATAAGCTGGTTGTAAAATCATAATCCCGTACTTTGTATCCAGTTTTTCCTTTACAGACTCCAACGCCCTCTGAGCCAAGCCTTCCTTAACCCCAATTCCTGCCAAAGCGCAGAAGCCCTGAGGTTCTATGTAAATTTGCCCTTCTTCGCATTCTTTTGAGCCAACCTTATTCCCAAAAGCATCATAAGCCCGAAGGAACCATTCTCCATCCCATCCATGTTTAAGAACAGCATCATACATAATGGCGACTTCACTACGAGCTCTTGCTACTTCATCATGGTTGCCCATTAATTCTGCCAACTGCGCATATTCCTCTCCGTACTTAACGAACATACCTGCAATAAAGACGGATTCAGCAACCGGTCCTTCACTGGGACCATAGGTTTGAAATGACTCCCCGGGCTGTTCTGAGAAACAGTTCAGGTTCAGACAGTCATTCCAGTCTGCCCGGCCAATAAGCGGCAGTCCATGAGGTCCTTTATGATTGATCGTAAAATCGAGGGAGCGTTTTAAATGCTCCATAAGTGGTGCTGCTTTACTCCAATCATTTTCAAAAGGAACCTGCTCTGTCAGAATAGAGGTATCGCCTGTTTCCTTCACATAAGCACTGGTACAGGCAATGAGCCAGAGAGGATCATCGTTAAAACCACTTCCAATATCCGAATTGCCTCTTTTCGTTAAAGGCTGATATTGATGATATGTACTGCCATCTTCGAATTGAGTAGAAGCAATATCAATGATGCGTTCCCTTGCCCGTTCCGGTATTAAATGTACAAAACCAAGAAGATCCTGACAGGAATCCCTAAAGCCCATGCCCCGGCCTATACCGGACTCATAGTAAGAAGCTGAGCGGGACATATTAAAAGTTACCATACATTGATACTGGTTCCATATATTTACCATACGATTGACTTTTTCATTGGCAGAATGTAGCTGATAACGAGAAAGAAGACTTTCCCAATACTCTTTAAGATCGGTAAGCGCTTTGTCAACTTTCTCAGAAGTCTGGTAACGCTGAATTAAATCATATGCTCTTGTTTTATTAATAATACCTGGTGCAGCCCATTTCTCCTCTTTGGGATTCTCAATATATCCCAGAAGGAAAATAAACTCACGGCTTTCCCCTGGAGCAAGAGTAATATTAATCTGATGGGACGCTATGGGAGACCAACCACTGGCCATGCTTCCTGTACATTTTCCTGCCTCAACAGCAGCCGGATCATCAAACCCTCTGTAGGGACCAAGGAAATCATCTCTGCTGGTATCAAACCCATCTATAGGAGTATTTACAGAGAAGATGGCATAGTGATTGCGACGCTCTCTATATTCAGTCTTATGATAGATAACAGAACCCTCTACTTCTACTTCTCCTGTACTTAAATTGCGCTGAAAATTCTTCATGTCATCATCGGCATTCCAAAGGCACCATTCTATAAAGGAGAACAAGGTCAATTCTTTTGTTTGGTTACTCTTATTACTTATAGTCAGCTTATTGATTTCACAGGAATCTTTTTGAGGAACAAAGCAAAGAAGGGAAGCCTCCACTTGATTTTTGGATGAATGAAATCGGCTGTATCCAAGCCCATGACGGCATTCATAAGAATCTAGAGAAGTTTTTGTCGGCTGCCATCCGGGATTCCATACCGTATCGCCATCCTTAATATAGTAGTATTTACCCCCTGTATCGGTTGGTACATTATTGTAACGGTAACGGGTCAATCTTAACAGTTTTGCGTCTTTATAAAACGAGTAACCACCACAGGTATTAGACAGCAAACTAAAAAATTCATCGCTTCCAAGGTAATTGATCCACGGAAGAGGTGTCGTAGGTGTAGTGATTACATACTCCTTGTTTTTATCATCAAAATATCCGTACTGCATGTTGCACTCCTCTCCTTAAATCATCAATATTCGTAAAATTAATACGTTAAGTTATTATAGCAATATTCGTAGAATAGTGTAAATATTATAAATATCTAATAATTTGCTATATTTATGATATAACATGCACAAATGGTAAGTATTAACATATGAATTTCAGAGAATTTTTGTTATTAATGCTAAAATGTAAAAACCGCCAACGGGGAGATATATCTCCTCATTGACGGTTCGCCGCACTGATTCTATAAGTAATTGTTAAGAATGAATTTTAAAGCCTTACCCATTATACAAAATATTATTAACAGTTTCGGCAGTTACATTGGTGTTCATTAGACGCTGAAGTTTATTGAAAGATTTTGCCGGTTCACCAATAAGTATATAGCCAACCAACACTCCATTATTAAACACAAGCTTGGAATAGCAAAATTGCTCTTTATCTACCCTTTGATCTATTTCAGAAACTGCTTTGGAATCATCTGATTGGACAACGCAAGTATCCCCTAAACACACTACTCTTGTTCCCATGGTGGCAAGTATATAAGGCGCATCCGTTGTTTTGTAAACAGCTTTTCCTCCTGCGGCGTTCGTTCCGGCAACCTGGCCCTGTTTACCAGCCACTGACCATAGCCCAAACCATCTGCCGTTAAGACAGGCTACATCCCCTGCCGCATAAATATCTTTAATGCTTGTCTCCATTTTCTCATTAACGTTCACAAATCGGTCTATACTCATACCACAATTCCTAAAAAGATCTGTATTAGGTGCAACACCAACTGCTACAATTACAACATCCGTATCAAGTACTGTATCATCCGCCATGTGCACTTGTGTAACATGCCCATTATGATCCCCGGCAAATCCTGTCACAGATTTTCCGCAAAATACTGATATCCCCAAACTTTCCACCTTGTCCTTAAATATTTTTGAGCCTTCTTCATCCAATTGTCTTGGAAGAAGTCTTGGCATCCCTTCTATTAATGATACATCGATACCCATTTCAGAAATTTTGTATGCAGCCTCAAGTCCAAGCAGTCCTCCACCAATAACAACTGCCTTTTTTGCATTCATAAGACTCTTATTAATTTCAATAATATCCGCCCAAGTCCACATAGTATGAATGCCCGAGAGCTCTTTACCCTTAAAAGGTGGCATAATCGGTGTACTTCCAGTAGTCAAAACTAGACTGTCATAATTATACTCTTTGTCATTTATGCTGATTTTTTTAGCATTGGCATCTATTGCTGTAACCTTTGAAGATAGCTCAACCTGAATTCTATTTTTCTCAAACCATTCCTCATTACTGATTTTAAGATCATCGAAATCCTCATTCTTACCAATATACTCACATAAACGAAGCCTATAATATGGTAATCGACTTTCCTCCCCAAACATAATGATGTTAGCTTCCGGGTCCTGTGCTCTGGCTGCCTTTGCTGCCGAATGCCCCGCGGCTCCACTTCCCACAATCAGAATTTGTCTGGAACTCCCTGAATAATTGTTTCTCATAGACATGTCCTCCGCAAAAAGTATTTAAGATTCGAAATCTTTATATTATTATACCACATAATGATTCAAGGTGAGAGTTAAAAAGCCCTGCTTTTACCAAACAGGACTCTATCTTCCGAGCAATACAGTACATTTATTGTAAATAAAATAATGCTCTGCATATTATTTTTAACCAATCAAAAAATTTTATAATAAAGTTTTTATGAGCTGCCTATGCTGTTGTATACAGCTAACGCATCTGTAATATGATACTGCTCAGAAAAATGATTACCTTCTGCCCCGGTCGTAATCAGAATGTATTCTTTTTTTCCTACTTTAGCAAGACTCGCAAGGCATAAACCGGCTTCATCCGTATAT
>JAAYMW010000191.1 GCA_012521175.1 Candidatus Epulonipiscium sp. | reverse complement strand
TGATTCAACAGAAACATCATCGAAATGGATTCAACTAAATTATTTTCAAAATTGCCTGTTAAATAATTCCCTGCACCATGCTGACTGGAAATCACCCCCATTATCTCTAAACTACGAATCGCTTCACGAACAGAATTACGGCTCACTCCTAAAATTTCAGATAATTCCCTTTCAGCTGGAAGTTTCTCTCCAATACTTAGTTTTCCTTGTCTAATTTGCTTTTTAATATAGTCTATTACTTTTGTATATGATTTTTTAGATGCTTTTTTATCCTCCATCTGTATCTCCCCTATTCCTTTGTTTAAAATAATATCTCACATATTATGAATGATAACTTAGATTACTATATTATTTTTAACATAAAATATTCTCTAACATCCTTCTAATATAGCATTATATAAATTATATCATAATAGCTTTACATGGATATCCATAATCTTATTTCAATGTAAATACAATAAATTTTCTATAGAATCTTGACAGCTTAAAACATATTAAATTATAATACAAATAAACATATGAACAATTATTCATATATTTTTTAAACAATGCTATTACTCTGTTAATGATGATTAAACACTATAAGGGAGGTAAATATCCTATGAGCATACTTCAGATTTCAGCAATAATGATTATGATTCTATTTTATGGCGCATATTTTAGCAAATTAATTGCACAGAAACGTAAAGGAATACAAACAACTCAATTGGGAATTGGCAAAAAAGAAAAAAAGACACTATGGGTTGAAAAGTTATTGAAATTTATTTCTTTGGTAATCGTTCCGATAGAGTTAGCAAGTATCCTGTTAGATACAAACAGCTTTATCCCGGATGGATTTAGAATAATTGGTATTGTACTGGCTTCTGTTGGAACTTTCGTGTTTATTATTGCAATGCTAACGATGAGGGACAGCTGGAGAGCTGGAATTCCTTCTGAAGACAATACCAAGATGGTAACATCAGGAGTTTATAGTATTAGCAGAAATCCAGCTTTTCTAGGATTTGATCTCACATATTTAGGCTTTTATTTAACTTTTGATAATCTTCCACTTTTATTATTTACAGGATTCGCTGTAATTTTAATGCATATGCAGATTCTGGAAGAAGAAAAGTATTTGGCATATAGGTTTGGTACACAATACTTAGAATACAAAAAAATGTAGGAAGGTACTTAAAAATCCCTCCCTTCTGAGATAAACCTAAATAATTAATATCACCAATATTACTTTAACTCATAAATTGATTCTTTAATTTATGAAGTCTATCTGTCACTTCCATTGACAATACTATTAATCTGATCGATTGGAATTTTGGGTTCCCGATTCTCAGTTAACAAACCATTGATTTCCTGCATAACATCTGTAAATTGTGTATAGCAAAAACCTTGTACAATAGGGGATTTCAGCAGGGGATTTACTACATTTTTTAATCTTTCGATGAAGTCTTCCTCATCTTTTGCTCCAGAATAACCCCAGCCTTCTTGTTCCGATTTCTTTAATGCAATTCCTCCGAATTCAGAGACGAGGATTGGTTCTCCTGAATACTTAAAACCACCTACATAAATCTTTTTGGTCCAAGGGATTGCAGAACAAGCATTCTCAACATTTTTATATCTTTCTTCTAATATTTCAGAGCTGAAGGCATAATCATGAATCGTACATAAATCTGTTTTTAGCTGTTCCCAACCATCATTGGATACAACTAAACGTGTTGGATCTAATGCCTTTGTTATATGATACAAAGCCAAGGCATGATTTTGTTGTTGAGGGTCGTCTTTAACTTTGGGAATTCCCCAACTTTCATTCATAGGTACCCAAACAATGATACACGGATGGTTATAGTCTCTTTCTATAATCTCCTGCCATTCATTGACCATTTTTTTCGCATAGTCCTCTGAGAAATCCAGTGCATTTGCCATTTCTACCCAAGCCAGAATCCCCATCTTATCGTACCAATAAAGAAATCTTGGATCCTCTACCTTTTGATGTATTCTTACTCCATTAAATCCCATGGCTTTAATGAATTCAATATCCTTTCTAATTGTCATCTACTTCAATCTTCCTCATACCAAAATAGCTATATACTTCATCTACTACTTTATGGTCACATAATAGTCTAAACTCCACATCATAAAGATATGGATTTTCCGGTGTCCAAAGATGAGAAGTATGATGTTCATTAAATTCATGTAAGCGAATTCTTCTAGTTTCCACAGAATTTTTTATTTTATAAATATCTTCTGTTAAAACTTCATTGCCAAATCTTATTTTTATTTGAAGTTCAAGATTCTTATCTGGTTTATAGCCTGAGATAAAAATTGTATTTGAATCTCCGTTAGGATATTCCTCTGAATCTCCTATGTAATAAAAACCTCTTGTCAATCCATTTTGACAAGAGGAGCTTATTGTATATATATATTTCTAACTCGCATTTAATTTTACATGATGTCTGCCCTTTGGTACGATAAACGGAGAACCTGAAACAGGATCTTTTATAACGGAACAATCCAGATTAAAGACCTTCTTAATTAATTCTTCTGTAATAATTTCTGAGGGTGCTCCCTGAGCAACCAGCTTTCCTTTATGAAGGGCAAAGATATGATCTGCATAACGGGCTGAAAGATTGATATCATGGAGTACCATAACAATGGTGGTGCCTCGTTTTCGATTTAAATCCGTTAATAAATCCAGAATTTCCACTTGATAAGTGATATCAAGATAAGTTGTAGGCTCATCTAAAAGAAGAATATCTGTCTGTTGAGCAAGGGCCATGGCAATCCATACCCTTTGCCGCTGTCCTCCGGATAATTCATCCACACAGCGATTGGCCAAATCTGTAATGCCCATAATCTCCAAGGCTTCTTCCACAGCTTCATAATCTTTTGCACTTAATCCTTTTAAAAAAGACTGATAGGGAAATCTCCCCCTTGCCACCAAATCTGCCACGGTTATACCTTCTGGCACTACCGGAGATTGAGGTAAAAGTCCCAAAATCTGTGCCAACTGTTTAGGGGGAATTTCACTGATTTTTTTCCCGTCAAGAAGCAGTTCACCTGAATTGGGTTTTATAAGCCGTGCAAGAGTCTTAAGCAGGGTAGATTTTCCACAGGCATTAGCCCCAATAATAACACTGATTTTATTATCAGGGATCGTAATATCAATCCCATCTATTATAATTTTTTTATCATATCCTGCAACAATATGATTTGCTTTTAATCTCTTCATACTGCCCCTCCTGTTCGATTTGTACGAATCAGTAGTATGATTAAATAAGGTGCCCCTAAGATTCCTGTAATAACTCCCACTGGAAATCGGGTACTAAAGGCAAATTGGCCAATAAGATCAGCCCCTAAAACCAAAATAGCACCTACAAGACCTGCCGGAAATTCGCTGGGCGCACCCATACCCACAAGCTTCGATGCAATGGGACCAGCTAAAAATGCTACAAAGGAAATAGGTCCTGTGATTGCAGTAGCATAAGCGATTAAAACCACAGAACTAAGAATCAATAAAAGACGCACCAGGTCAGTCCTGACACCAAGGGTTATAGCAGATTGCTCTCCTAATTCCAAAATTCTAAGATGTCTTCCTAATAAAATAATGATAAGTCCAAAGAAAATTACAACAAAGAAAAGTTTAGGGATACTAACCATCTGGATTCCATTAAGACTTCCACTAAGCCATCTGTAAGCAGCAGGTACATCATGTTGTGGAGCCCTGAGAAGTAAAAAAGATATTACAGCTTTAAGCATGGCCTGTATACCTATTCCAATAAGTATTAATTTCCCTCCTGAGAATTTGCCGACTTTTGAAAGCATGTAAATCAAAGCAGCTACAATAAGCCCTGAAATCACAGCAACAACGGAAACCGTAGTTCCACTCATTTTCAATAAAAGTATACAAACCATTGCCCCAACGCTGGAACCGACCGTTACTCCTATGATATCGGGACTGGCTAAAGGATTTCGTAATATTGTTTGAAACGTGCTGCCTGCCATTCCAAAAGCTATTCCAACCAGAAGCCCGGCTAACATTCTGGGTAAGCGTAAAGTTCCTATGGCAAAAGAAGCCCCCTGAATCTGTTCTCCCATTAAAACTCTTATAACAACAGAGATCGGATAGATGGTATTCCCCATTAAAAGTAAAGAAATACAAAGCGCTAAAGTGAGAACCCCTAAAAACAAGGTTACCATCATCCAGCGATATTTTCTTCGCCGATATCCTGCTTTAATATTGCTGAAATTATTTTCAATCATAATGTTCGCCCCTTTGCTCTTATAGCAATCATAATAAGTATTGGAGCTCCTATAAATGCTGTCACAATCCCCACTTCCAATTCTCCTGGACTGCCAATCAGTCTTCCTAGAACATCAGAAAGAGTTAAAAGAATTGCTCCACCCAAAGCTGACATCGGTACAATCCATCGCAAATTAGGACCACAAATAAGGCGCATTGTATGTGGAACCATAAGGCCTACAAAACCAATAGGGCCCGCAAGAGCTGTAATTGCACCACAAAGCAGGACTCCAGACATTGCCCCTATAAGTCTTACGGTTCCAACCCTAACACCTAAACCGGTCGCTATGTCATCTCCCATTGCGAGAGCATCCAAAGCAGGAGTAACAATCAATCCTAAAAGCAAACCAATAATAAGGAAGGGAAGCACAGTAACAATTCCTTCCCATGTTGCCCCACTAATGCTTCCAACCTGCCAAAAACGAACAGCATTCATGACTTGTTCTCTAGGCATAATAATGGCACTCACCAATGAGGATAGAGCCGCACTGATAGCCGCTCCAGCTAAGGCAAGTTTAATGGGAGTAGCCCCGCCAGGGCCCATGGAGCCTATCCCATAAACAAATACTGCTGTTATTGCAGCCCCTATTAAAGCCAAAAATATATATTCTTCCGGAGAATTTATCCCTAAAAATGCAATGCCTCCCACAACAAACAAGGTTGCCCCGGTATTGACACCCAGTATACTTGGATCTGCAATAGGATTACGAGTAATAGACTGCATCAATGCCCCAGATACTCCAAAGGCTCCTCCCGCTATAATGCCAAAAACGGTTCTTGGAATTCGCTCATGTACCACTATCTCATTAATTGTTGTCATTCGGGAGTGTATCAAAGTATTCAATACTTCATTAAAGCTAACAAACCGTGCACCAAATGCCAAAGACGCTAAAACACATAATGCCAAACTAAAGAAACTGATAATAATAAGTAAAAGTTTTTTAGAGAGCTTCATTTTACCTTATCAGCTGCCTCTCCAATGATAGTGAGGTATTCATCAATTGTAGCCGGAATGGAAAGTGCACTTGGTGTAGCGGATGCCGCTAAAGGTGTTCCGTCTTCAATTAATGCTACAGAACCTCTCTTAATAGCAGGAAGACTTCCAAGCAGCGGATCTGCCTGTAGTGCTGTTAATAAATCTTCATTGCCGTAAGTAATGACTACTTCAACATCTTCAAGTACATCCACATTTTCTGAACTCAATTCTATGTAAAAACTATTGGTTTCCTGAGCTAATTTTGCAATGCTGTCCGGTAATGCCATTCCTAAATCTAAAAGATAAGCTGCACGGGGATCATTCGGATGATATATATAGAACTTCCCTAAATCTGACGGAGTAAAAGCAAAGAAAGCTGCTTTTTTACCTTTTATACTTGGATGCTCACTGATTTTTTCTGCTATAAGCGCTTCTAATTCCTCAACCAGTGCTTCCCCTTCTGATTGCATACCCATGCCGTTCGCATTAATAGTAATCTGCTCACGCCAGTAAGTTTGCCATGGAAGATCAGGATATGCCACAACTGGAGCAATTTGACTCAATAAATCGTATTCTTCCTGGGTAATTCCTGAATAAGCTGCGAGAATAACATCGGGCTGAACATCGCTGATTGCTTCATAATCTAAACCATCCGTATCCCTAAAAATCACAGGATCTTCAACGCCCAGTTCTTTAAATTTTTCCAAAGTCCATGGCAAAAGGCCACTGTCGTCAAGTACTCCATAATTGGCTTGTGAAACACCTACCGGAACAATCTCCAGCGCCAAAGGCAAATCTTGATTTCCCCAAGCAATAGTAGCAACCCGTTCTGGTTTGCTTTCAATGATTGTTTCACCAAATGCATGTTGAATTACTATCGGATATTCACTGGAAACTTCTGAATTCTGTGTATCTTCTTCCACTGCAGGTGCAGTAGTTTGTGAACTTCCACAACCGGTTAATGCTACGCTAAGTATAAAGATCATGACAAAAATGGATTTAAGTTTTTGGTAATTCATATTGCTTTCTTCCTTTCGTGTTTTAAATAAATTATAAGAACTCTTCTGTAGCCTTTATTTTGATAATGATTATCGTTATTATACTATAATAATAATCATTATATGTCAACTGGTTATCCAGAATTTCATATAAAATTTGGCAGTATTTATTCCATCTATTCACAAATGTAAACATATTAAAAAAGAGTTTCGCTTACGAAACTCTTGCACCAACTGCAGTCGGCAAAGCCGACAAAATCCATAAATTTACCGCTATTACGATTATTAAATAGATAATTTCAGATACCAATCAGAACATTTAAACATATACTGTTAAAAAGATAAATTTTTTGGAGGGATAATTATGTTTATAGCCCCTTATTATAGAACAGATACCTCTCTCCCTTTTATCGTCTCTTCTACACGCGGAGATGTAACAGGAGATGGAATCCCTGACACTATTTATCTCACGGGTATTAAAACCAGTGACAGCCCTTTTATTCAAAAAATTACTCTTTCGATAAGAGATGGCCGAACAGGCAGAGTTGTATCTGTTCCTCTTAAATCTGACGCAGGTTATAATCCCACAATTTTTCTGGGGGATTTTACCAGGAATGGAGTTAAAGATATTTTAATTGGCATCACATCCGGAGGCAGCGGAGGAATCATGTATTATTATATTTACTCCGATGTTGGCAACATTCCAAAATTATTATTTGATTATGAAGTTTTTAACGAAAGTTATAAATATGAGGTAACTTACAGAGACCAATATAAAGTAGATGTAATGAATCTTACAGATAATATAAGATACATTATAGACATCTCCGACAGAGACAAAGACTATTTACAAGAAATATATAATGCAGACGGCACTCTAAAAGCACCAATAGAAGGCTTTGTTAGTCCTTTAAATGGTCTTTATCCAATTGATTATGATTCGAATGGCGTATATGAACTCCTGGGGTTCCAAAGAATTTCAGGCAGATATGCCGCTGATGCCTTGGGCTATATTCAAACATCATTGGAATGGGATAAAAATAAATTTAAATTAAGAGAGCAATTTGTATCCATTTATGGAACCAAGTATCAACCATAACCCCCTAAAAAGAAGAAGCCATCCTCTGTTGTGATTGAACAGAAAATGGCTTCTTCTTTTTCAATTTTCTTTATAGTACCAATTCCAGTCTCCATGATAAATCATTCTTTTATTCATACCGCCATCTACGACTATGGTTTCCCCGGTAATAAAAGTCTGTTGACACAAAAATAGTACCATATCTGATATATCCTTTGGCGTTCCTATCTTCCCTGCAGGAATTGCAGCGCGATCTTCATAACTAAACTCCTGTTGGTCGGTTACATTGATCCATCCTGGGGCAATACAATTCACAAGAACATCCGGACCTAGTGATATCGCCAAAGCATGGGTCAAGGCAACAATTCCTCCCTTTGCACTGGCATAAGCTTCTGTATCTGGTTCGGACTGAAATGCCCGGGAAGATGCAATATTGATGATTCTTCCTTTGTTCCTGATTAATTCGTCTTTGCATAAACGGCTGAGTTCATATGGAGCTTTTAATCCTATGGATAATATGTAATCAAATTCTTCATAACTTAAAGAAGACAAAATACCTTTACTACCACGACAGGCATTATTTACCAGGATATCGATTCTTCCCATTTTTTCTTTTGCAAATTCAACAAACGCCTTTAGGGTTGATGGATCTGAAATGTCTCCGTGGAAATAAAAAAGATTCGGGTATTCATTGGCAAATTCTACAGATCGCTTGTCATCTATATCTATAAAGCATACTTTATCCCCTGCTTTAATGAAATCTATGCATATCTGTTTTCCTATACCATGTCCGCCTCCAGTAACAATAATGCCTCTATTCATAACATAATCTCCTTTCATTTGCTCCCTATTGATTTATCTTTTCAAATGGATGTCTAATGACTGTTTTGAGTTTCTCTGGTGCCGTTTTACGCGGATCACTTATGTAGATTTCGTGGTGCTGACGTAATCCTGACATCACTGTTTTATATCCCTGGGATGTAATGAACTCTTCCAAGGCCGCAACGGTTGAGGGCTCATCGTCATAAGATCCTATATGCATAACCTGAGCGCACAACCCCTCGGTAAAATCCTCAAGACGGGCTATAGATACGTCAAGTTCGGACTTTTTCTTTGTTAAACTCTCCTTTGTAGTTTCAAAAACCTCGGGAGTAACGAACTCTGGCTGACGAATCATAATCGTCCAGCAAAATTCATCTTTTCTTCCAATCACATTACCATCGAAATAATTGTTTTCAAACCACCACAATCCCTCTAACGGTGGAACAACATAATCGAAATATCCTTCCGGTTGAACACTATTCTTTTTGCTCATTTTAATAGAGTACGACAAACCATACAGTACTTCCACAGCCTGTTTATAAAAAGGAGAAGTATTGGGATTGCCCTTACCATCAACCATAATAAAACGCATTTTCGGCACATCAACAATACTTGGCGTTGTTTTAGGTAAATAAAGCGCTTTATACTCTTTTTTAAAATCAAATACCGCCATAGACCTCAGCCCTTTCCTAACCATATAGAATAAAAAATTTCATATCATATTGAGAAGGGGTGAATGTCTCTGCACCCACCCCTTTTATTATATAGGAAATTCCTCTGAACTTCCTATATAATAAAAGCCTTTCGGCAAAATGCACACTCGCGCGTATTGTATTTGTCGGCTTTGCCGACCGCGCTCGGCGCAAGAGTTTCGCATCGAAACTCTTTCTAGTATTATTATATTATTCTTCCTTATTTGTGTAAATCAAAATCGCATCTCTTAAGAACTTTGCCAGTCCAGGTTGTTCCTTATCGTAATATGCTGTAAATCTTTCATCATCAACATACATTTGAGCTACTCCTGCATGGGCTTCCTTGTTATAACTTCCCCATGCAAAAGTAATCCATTGACGGTGCAAATCTGTTGCTTTTTGTGCCGCTTCGCTACCAGGATCCCCGGTAGCCATGCCTTCTTTTAATGCGCCAAACATTTCTCTCTCTAATTTTTGGAACGCCTCAAATTGCTCTTTAGTCATATTTTTAAATTGTTGGTTAGATCTTTCTACCTGCTCATCTCCGTATTTTTCTCTAATTTCTTTTCCGTATTTTTTCTCGTTTTCATCTATTAGTCTTTGTTTAAATCCTTCAAATTTTTCCTTATCAGACATTTCAATTCTCCCTTCCTGTGCTGCAATAGTTTTCTCAACATTGCTAATCAGTGTATCTAATTGTTTTCTTTTCTCGAGGAGTTTTTGGCGATGTTCTATCAGTGCAGCAGTAGGATTAAATGTAGGGGACGTTATAATCTCCTTGATTTTATCCAAGCTTACACCTAACTCTTTGTAAAATAATATTTGTTGCAATCTGTTAACTTCCTCTGGACCGTAAATTCGATATCCTGATGAATTGATTCTTGCCGGCTTAAGAATCCCTATTTCATCATAATATCTAAGGGTTCTGGCACTTACACCTGCTAATTTTCCTAGTTTTTGCACTGTATATTCCATCTCTTCACCTCCTCACACAATGAGCATACACCTTTACGCAACGTCAATGTCAATAGGTTTTTATTTTTTATTTTAAATTTTTTCCGCAATAGGGACAAAAACTATAACGAGGGTCAATGGTTGAACCGCAGTGATAACATCTATTGGACTCCTCTGCAGCGCCTAAAGATTGCAAAGCATCAGATTTTAGTTCTACCGGTTCTCCATCCTCTATTCTTTTTCCTATTTCAGCATTGATTTCAAACATTTTATTGCAGCAGGAGGTTTTAATGTAATAACGGATATTCCATTTAAAAATAGGAATAAAAAAGATATGAAAATAGTTATAAACCTTTATCAAGCGATAACTTCCTAAAGCTTCACAGGAGGGACAAATAATATTACGTCTGTCAGATACCTCTTTTTGTTTTTGTTCAATCCCAAATATACCAATAAAAAACATATTTTCATCTCTCCTTTAACAACAGATCTAAATTACTATTTCAACTTATTTAAAAAGCAATTGCATTATTCTACTATTCATATTTTATCATTAAATAGTATAAACATAAATCAAGCTATGAAAAATTTACGAATAATCTATATTGTACTGCATAAGATATTCAAGACACAAAAATAATTCATTAAAGTATGAATAAGGAGGAGTAGTTATGGATTACCATGAACCAGTTGAATTGCTTGATGAAAAAGCTAGAGATATCGCTAGAGTCCTTCACAGTTTAAAAGAAGAAGTGGAAGCGGTGAATTGGTATCATCAGAGGGTTTCAGCTTCTAAAGATCCACAGGTCAAGGCTATTTTAGCACATAATCGAGATGAAGAAATAGAACATGCAGTAATGGCAATCGAGTGGCTTAGAAGAAATCTTCCTGCATGGGATAAAGAACTTCGTACATACTTATTTACAGAAGGCCCTATCACTCAAATAGAAGAGGGAATTGAGAACAATTCTACTATGAACAATTCTACTTCATCCCATTTAAATATTGGAAGTATGAAAAAATAAATATTTCAGAAATATTTAAAGGAGGTTATCGTATGGATATTCTAAAGAGAAGTTTAGCGCCCTTAACAGATGAAGCATGGAAAGAAATTGAAGAAAGAGCACAAGAAGTTTTTGAATCCTATTTATCCGGTAGAAAATTTATTCATGTAGAAGGCCCTTTAGGATGGAATTTCACGGTCCTTGCTGAAGGACGTTTAACCAATATAGAAGGAAAAGACGGAGAGGTTTATACAGGTATTTATGAAGCAAAACCATTAATAGAGACTAGAATTAACTTTGAACTTAGTCGATGGGAAATGGATAATCTTATCCGTGGAGCAAAAGACATTGATTTGTCTCCTTTAGAAGAAGCAGCTAAAAAATCTGCCTTATTTGAAGAAAATGTATTATATAATGGCCATACTTCTGCCAATATTCAGGGGTTACAAAATGCTTCAAGCCATAAGCCCATTCCTTTTGGAAGCAATGGTTCGGAAATTATGGATGCCATTACTGAAGGCATGTTGATTTTAAAACGTTCATTTACTAAAAAACCTTATACCCTGGTCGTTGGAAAAGAAGCCTTAAAAAGAATTCATAGAGAAATTCAGGGAGATTCCCTCAATAAACGCATCACCGAATTATTAGGAGGCGACATTGTATACAGTGAAGTTGTGGATGGAGCCCTGTTAGTGCCTTATGATCATGAAGATTTGGAAATGACGATTGGAAGAGATTTTTCCATTGGTTACGAAGCATCCGATGAAAAAAGAGTTCAACTCTTTATAACAGAATCCTTTACTTTTAGAATACTGGACCCCAACCTTATCGTAAAATTTACAATTTAACTGTATACTGATTACAATAAGTCCTACCAAAATGTAGGGCTTTCTTGATATTAGCAAAAAAATGTTATAACATAAAATTATACATTATTATTACATAATTCATATGGAGGAGTGGCACTTATGAATAAAATTTGTATTTTAGATTCTAAAACCTTGGGGGATGATATTGATTTATCCATATTTGAAGAATTTGGAACCCTGACCGTATACGAAACAACTGCGCCTGATGAAGTTATAGATCGAATTGCAGAGCAAGACATTGTTATAACAAATAAAGTACAGCTTCATTCAAACAACTTACCTGCTGCCAAAAATCTTAAATTAATTTGTATTACTGCTACGGGGACGAACAATGTAGATTTAAACTATACAAGAGAACGAGGAATAATTGTTACCAATGTTGCCGGGTATTCTACAAATACTGTTGCTCAACATACCTTTGCTATGGCTCTTTATCTGATGGAACACCTGCCCTATTATGATCATTATGTAAAATCCGGCGACTACTGCAAAAGCAATATTTTCACTCATCTTGGCAAACCTTTTCATGAATTAGAAGGAAAGACATGGGGAATTATCGGCTTAGGCGCAATTGGTCAAAAAGTCGCTCAATTGGCCGAAGTATTCGGATGCAATGTAGTCTATTATTCTACATCAGGAAAAAATTCTCATCCAAATTATAAACGGGGAGACTTGGATACCTTACTGAGTAATTCAGATATTGTGTCTATCCATGCACCTTTAAATGAAAATACTAAAAATCTCATTACTTATGACAAGCTCTCTAAAATGAAAAAAACTGCAATTTTATTAAATTTAGGCCGTGGCACGATAGTGAATGAAGAAGATCTTGCCAAGGCATTGGATGATCATCTAATTGCCGGAGCTGCTCTTGATGTCCTTGAATATGAACCAATAAAAGAGAATAATCCTCTCTTAAACATAAAGAATAAAGAAAAACTGCTTATTACCCCACATATTGCATGGGCAAGTATAGAAGCAAGACATCGACTTGTTCATGAAGTTGCTGAAAATATTCGTGCCTTCTTAAGCGGAAAGCAGAGAAACAGAGTATAAAAAATTGCATAGGAAATTTAGAGGAATTTCTAAAAAAGCAGGTTGCCCTATGCTTTATAGAGCAACCTGCTTTTACTTTATTTCATATTATACAATTTTGCCAACTTACTAAAAGCAGATAAAGAATTTTTAATTTTTTCATAAGAAATACAGTAGGCTAGTCGAATATGTCCGGGACAGCCAAATGATGAACCAGGTACCAGCAGTAGATTAAATTGCTTTGCATCCTGGCAGAATTTTTTATCATCGTCAATAGGTGTTCTCGGAAATAGATAAAAAGCTCCCTCCGGTTTAACACATTTAAATCCAATCTCTACCAAATGATTATAAAGTAAATCTCTATTTCGTTTGTATATATCCACATCTACCTCTGATTCAAGACAATCCGCAATGACTCTTTGGAACAGGGATGGTGCATTGACAAATCCCAAAATTCTATTGGCAACATTTAAGGCAGCCATCACTTCTTCAAAATAATCCATTTTAGGATTCACCACGATATACCCTATTCTTTCTCCTGGAAGAGACAGGGACTTGCTATAAGAATAACCGATAAAAGCATTTTTATAGTATTTTAGAATATACGGCACTTCTACGCCATCATATACGATTTCTCTGTAAGGTTCATCAGAAATCAGGTATATGCTGATGCCCAGCTCCTCTTCTTTTTCCGATAAGGTTTTTGCCAGTTCTTTAATAGCCATTTCTGAGTATACTACTCCTGTTGGATTATTCGGAGAATTGATAATCACTGCTTTTGTTCTGCTGGTGATTTTTTTCTTTAACTCTTTTACATTCGGCTCAAAAGTATCAATATCCGGCGGAACAACAACAAGCTTTCCATCAAAGTTATTCACATAGTTATTATATTCCCCAAAAAAAGGTGCAAAAACAATCACTTCATCTCCAGGATTTAAAAGAACTTTTAAAAGGATATTAAGGCCTCCTGCTGCACCACAGGTCATAACTATACTCTCATAGGACAAATTTAATTCGTGTTTTTTATTAATAAATTGAGCGATTTTTGCTCTAACATCTTCATAGCCGGAGTTATTCATATAGCCATGCACCAAATTGGGCGATTCTTCATTGAGTATTTTTTGTATAGATGCTTTAATATTTTCAGGCGGCTCTATATTAGGATTTCCCAAACTAAAGTCAAACACATTATCTTCTCCATAAAGACTGGCTAATCTTTTTCCTTCCTCAAACATTGCTCGAATAACAGAACTGTTTGATACTAAAGTTTTCATTTTATTGGATATCATTTCATGCTCCCCTTTATGTTTTCCTTTATCATTAAAATATTGTACTTTAATTTCAGAAATATTTAAATTATATTTTACTCCTTTAACGTAGGAAAATCAATTCATTATATTTTAACTTCGTAAACACTTTTTCTCTTATTTATGATAAATGATAAAATGTCGATATCTACAATAGAATGCTTATTTATGCTTTACTGCATTCGCAATTTTCGTAATAAAGGAGGGATCATATGGATATTGCAGCATTATCCTCCGCCATGTCTATGCAGCAGTTAGGGTTAAATGTTTCGATTGCAGTTATGAATCTTGCAAAAGATCAAATAGCGGTACAATCCCAACAAATGATTCAAATGCTTCAAACCAGTACATCGGCAATAGAATTATCAATTAATCCTCATGTTGGTGGAAGCATAGACATTAAGCTCTAGTACAAAGAAGATCTGGACTTCAATTTGAAGTCCAGATCTTCTTTCTTCCATAAAACGTTAAAATAGATCCTACATCAATTAAAGAATAATTGGAATCATACACGATATCCAATCCTTTCCCATAAATAAACCTTTTTATTTTTTCGCAATCTGGATGTTTTGAAATATCCCCTGCAAAGTATATGGTGTCATTTACCCTTCCTCCAGTTCCACCAATAAAACCGTATAATTGCCCGGGCAATAAAATGAACCTCGGTTGAATCAGACATACATCTATACCATGGGAAGTAACTGCTTTGGCAATCCCTGCATCCGATGTTATGATGCTGGAATCATTGATGGGAAGAGCTGAACATCGGGTATAACCCTGCTTAACATGAATGAGGTTTTTCTTCATTTTTTTCATATCTTCTAAAATCACTGATGAAGTATAATTTAAATTATGAATAAAATGTCTTCCCAAAAGCAATCCATTAAAACTAACGGTTTCGGGATATTTGTAACCCAACTGATTTTCCAGGACTTCTATCGGCAAAGAAGGATGTAATTGATCCTTTATACATTCATATTGTTCTTTTGATATATATATTTTCTCATCTCCGCAAAAAAGAAATATATCCGGATGATGATTAATGCTTTCATAAACAATATCTAAGGGTTGAATTTCTATTACCTCATCTATATGTCGAAAGATATTTTTTAGACTATCGTAAATATTTGGGGATACGAATATCATTAAGTCTCTTTCCCTCGCTTTCAAAAAGTATGGTAGCTGCTTCTCCACTGATTCGCTTAAATTGAATAGCTAGTCCCTGTTCTTTTATGCTGTTGAGATACTTTCGTTTATGCCCAATCAAGCTTTGATACATCTTCTGGTTAGCATAAATACTAAGAGGTTTTTTTTCGTTATCTTCGTAGATTTTTAAGATAAATTCATGCAGCATCTTTTCTTCTACTAATTGCCTAAAAGCTGGATGATATGGCCCAGCAACAACTCCTTTCCCCAAATCCACTTCTTCTGAAGCCTGAAGCCCTACACGAAGTACGGTAATATCCGCTTCGTAAAATAAAGGTAGAATCTTACTGGTCCAAATGATTCCTTCATCCAAACTTAAAGGCTGATAGATCCCTTTGTAATACATCTTTTCAAGTGCTGTATCTCTCATAATAACTGTAGGATAAATCCTGGTAGTATGGGGGCTCATTGCTATGATTTTTTTAGCAGTTTGGATGCTTTTTTCCAGTGTATCTTTTGGAAGGCCTATCATCATTTGTAGTCCCAATTCTATTGGTGTTTTCTTAATATACCGGACAGCTTTATACACATCTTCTACCGTATGATTTCTTTGACTTGCCTTTAGCACTTCTTCATCCAAGGACTGAACGCCTAGCTCTATTGCTTTTACCGGATATTGGGATAAAAGCTTAAGAATTTCTTCATTGATGTAATCCGGTCTGGTAGACAGTCTTATGCCGTCTAATTGATATTTCTTAATATATTTTGCTGCAAGTTCTAAATATTTCTTTTGCAGAACAGGAGAGATTCCTGTAAAACTCCCTCCAAAAAAAGCTATTTCAACAACCTTATCTCTTTTAAAGCCTTCTAAATAACTTTCAATGTGATAACGAATTTGTTTTTCATCAAATACCTCTTTTACCCCTGTTATTCTTTTTTGATTACAAAAGACACAATCATTAGGGCAACCTTGATGAGAAACAAATATCGGAATAATCATTTTTTTCTTCATAACTACCCCTACATTCTAAATGATCCTATGACGATAGCAAAACGTAGGGTGTCTACCCTACGTCATATTGTTTATTGATTTCTATATTTAAATTATAAATTTTATCCACAATCTTATTTATTGAGGGCACCCTTTCTATCAAAAGAAAAACAGCCATCATAATCAAGCATCCAATGAGAGCACCTTTTCCATCTCTAAATACATCTTGTATCTGCGCCCCTCTTCCTGGAACAAAGAGTTGATGAATTTCATCGGTAATACCATATAAAACTGTTGCACTCCACGACCATATGCCTGTTTTAATTGCTTTGCCGACATATCCATAAAAAGAGGCATAAAAAAGCATACATAAGCCTCCAAAAATAATAACGTGAGCCATTTTTCTAATCCACATTTGCAAACTCATTGCTTCATGATTTTCTATATCCATCGCTTCTTCTTGAGTGATTAAATTGGCTCTTTCCAACAGCCATGCAGAATCTTGACGAGATAAATCTCCCGGTCTTGCAGAAAGAAGAAATATGGCTGTCATCCATAAAATCGTTAATATCCAAATTACTTTTCTAAGTCTCATTGGTAAGCCTCTCTTTATAAAAGATTTCCTTAGCAGGAACTCCTACGACAGTCATTCCGCTTTCAATGGAATGAATCACCACCGCCCCTGCACCAATTACAGAGTTTTTTCGTATGGTTAACCCTTGCTTGATAAACGCTTTACTGCCTATCTCTACCCTCTCTTCTATCGTAACATTTCCTGAAACATTAACATTCCAATAAAGAGTAGAAAAATCAGATATAGTGGTGTCATGACCAATGCCGCATTGAGGATTGATATGAACATAATCTCCAATAGTAATATTGGTTGTTAGTACACAAAAAGGGCCTATCAGAACTCCTTTGCCTATTTGTACCTCTGGAGAAATGTACGCTGTAGGATGAATAATACTAATCGCCTCGATATTATATTCTTTCATCTGAAGTACCAAACGGCTTTTGATACTTGGTTTGGCAACAGCACAAAATCCATATAATTTTTCATTCGATGCTGACAAAGAATTCAATATATCAAAGTCCCCCAAAACAGGCACACCAAAATATTCAATACCTTTTTTTTCAGGAGCACTATCAATAAATCCTAACACCTCGTAAGTAGGATGTATTTGATTGATATCTTTTATGTAGCGTACCACTTCTTTTCCTAATCCTCCGGCACCAACGATTACTAACCTCTTCACATCATTTCATCTCTTTCCCCATAAACGCCTTCAGCGGTTAATACCACTTTAATGGTTTTTATCATTATTTTTAAATCTAACCACAAAGAATAATTATTAACATATTCTATATCATATTCTATTCTTTTTGACCAAGGAAGTGAATTTCTACCGTTTACTTGGGCAAGACCCGTTACTCCCGGGCGCATTTTAAGTCGTCCCATCTGATACGCATTATATTTATCTACTTGATATCTTAAAGTAGGCCTTGGACCTATAATACTCATATCCCCTTTTAAAATATTGATCAGTTGAGGAAGTTCATCCAAACTGGTCTTTCTTAAAAATCTTCCTATTTTAGTAATCCTGGGATCATTTTCTTCCGTATAAATACCGGTTCCCATATGCTCTGCATTTTGCACCATTGTTCTAAACTTATAAATCTTAAAATCTTTTCCATCTTTGCCTACACGCTCTTGTATAAAAAAAACCGGTCCTTTTGAGGTTAATTTAATGCCTAAAGCAATGATTAAGAATATAGGACTCACTGCAACAAGTAGAATAAAAGCAATTAATTTATCCAGTCCATGTTTGATCATTATTTGGATTTCTTTCATAGGTACACCTCAAATTTAAAATGCATTCTTAAAGTTTTTTATCGTATCCACAACATAGTCAATTTCTTCCCTTGTAAGATTTGTATAAAAAGGAATAGCAACACATTCATTTCCAGCTTTTTCAGTGATAGGGAAATCTCCAGGATTATACCCGAATGCTTCTCTATAAAATGGTTGGAGATGAATAGGGGTAAAATAGGGTTTACATCCTATACCATTGTCTTTTAGAAAATCTATTAAAGCATTTCTTATTTCTTCTGAAACACGAATAACATACACGAACCAACTCATTCGGCTTACATTCGGATGAATAAAAGGCGCCTTAACCCATGGAATCTTTTTTAATTTCTCCGTATAGTAGTTAGCTGCTGTATTCCTTTTTTCTATGATTTCATCGATTCTTTCCATTTGTGCAATACCTAAAGCGGCATGAATTTCGCTTAAACGGTAGTTATACCCTAATCGTTCATGATAAAGCCATAACCCAGTAACCGCTCTCCCCTGGCTTCTCATACTCCTGCATAACTTAGCGATTTCATCATTATTGGTAACAATAATGCCTCCTTCTGCGGTTGTAATCTGCTTATTAGGATAAAAAGCAAAAGCAGCCGCATCTGCAGCGCTTCCCGCTTTGGTATTTTGATAAATACTTCCAAGGGCTTCACAGGAATCTTCTATCACATAAAGATTGTGTTTCTTCGCAATTTCTCTTACCTTATTTATATTCACAGGCTGTCCAAAAACATCAACCACTAAAATGGCTTTGGTCTTATTAGTAATTTTCTCTTCAATCTGATTGATATCAATATTTAAGGTTTCTTCATCAATATCGACAAATACTGGTACTGCTTTTTCAAATAATATACAGTTTGCCGAAGCAATAAAACTAAAGGGCGTAGTTATGACTTCGTCCCCTTCTTTTATGCCTAAAGCTCTAATAATAAGGTGAAGCGCACTGGTGCCGCTGTTCACTGCTACAGCATGTTTAACTCCTGTAAATTTAGCTATCATTCTTTCAAATTCTTCTATTTTGGGCCCAATGCTTAAAACGCCTGAACGAAGAACTTGATTCACATATTCAATTTCTTTATCTGTAATATCAGGTTTTGATAAGGATATTT
>JAAYMW010000190.1 GCA_012521175.1 Candidatus Epulonipiscium sp. | reverse complement strand
TGAGAGGGTTTTTGATTTATGACATAATTGACGTGTTCCCGCACTCTAATGCAAGTACGACAGACACAATAACATAGTCTTTTATCTGCTTATTACGTCCAAAATCACCTGCTGGGTCAAAAGTGATATGACTCGCAAAGTGCCTAAAATTAAAGACTTCTAAGAATCTATACGACGTATTCCTGCTATGCACTCGACATGCACACTGTGGGCGAACATATCTACCGGCTGGGCTTCTTCCACTTTATAGCCTTTTTCACTGAGTATTTTTAAGTCCCTTGCAAGGGTTCCCGGATCACAGGAAACGTAAACAATGCGCTTGGGTTGCATTTTTGCCATGGTTTCAAGCAGGGCTTCGTCGCAGCCTTTTCTTGGGGGATCTACGACAATGACATCCGCTTTGATACCTTTTTCTTCGTAGAGTGCAGGAATGACTTCTTCAGCCTTTCCTACGAAAAATTCTACGTTTTCTATATTATTGATTTTAGCATTCCTTCTTGCGTCTTCAATGGCTGCTTCCACGATTTCAACGCCATATACCTTCTTTGCTTTTTGAGCAAGGAATAACGAAATCGTTCCAATGCCGCAGTATGCATCCCATACCACTTCATCTCCACTAAGCTTGGCATATTCCAAAGCTTTTTCATAGAGCACCTTGGTCTGCATAGGGTTTACCTGAAAGAACGATAAAGGGGATATTTCAAATTTTATATCTCCAATATAGTCGGTTATATAATCTTGTCCCCATAATGTTGTAATTGTATCCCCTAATATGACATTGGTTTTTTGAGTATTGTGGTTTAGAACAATACTTTTTATGTTTGGTATTTTTGTAAGTTCGGCTATCAGTTTATCTTTATGGGGAATATCTTGTCCATTGATAATAATACAAACCATGACTTCTTTTGTTTGAAAACCTACTCTAGTTAATATATGGCGGATAAGACCTTTATGCCTTTCCTCATCATATACAGATACATTATATTTTTCTATATAATTTCTCACTATCTTAATAATTTCGTCATTAACAGGGTCCTGTATATAACATTTTTGAATATCCACAATGTCATGACTTCTTTGGGCATAAAAACCTATTTGCACTTTTCCATCTTTCATTTTTACCGGAAATTGTGCTTTATTTCTATAATAAAAGGGTTCTTTCATTCCTAGGGTAGGATGTACCACCACCCCTGTGAGCTTTCCTATCCGTTCGATGTTGTCTGCAACTTTTTTTCTCTTAAAATCCAACTGGGCTTGATAGTCAAAATGCTGTATTTGACAACCTCCACATCTTTTGGCATGGGGACAGGCAGGAGTAATCCTCATTGGAGAAGCTTCTATGATACGAATCAACTTCCCGTATCCATAGGTTTTCTTTACCTTAACAATTCTAACTTCTATTTTATCTCCCGGTAAGCCCCCTTCAACAAAGACTGTAAAGTCATTAATTTTCCCTATACCCTCACCTTTTGAACCTATATCTTCTATTGTCATCTCAAAATGCATATTTTTGCTGATTGGCAATTCACCCATTGTACTGATCCTCCGTTGTCTTTAGTTCGGCAAATCCTTGTTAAGAAGCTCCCTTATGGCTTTTGCCAACACTTCATCATCACTTTTTCTTAAGGCTTCTTCTAAAGGATTCTTTTTGTCCCATATGGAATCTGATGGTTTTTCAACTTTATTGATTAATTTCTTAAGATTTGATTGAGTTTTATTTTCTTCCACAATATCAATCCTCTCCATTGTAATGTTCACAAACAGTATCCCTACATATACAATATCGGCATTTTACAAAGGAAGGATTGACATTTTGCTCTCCAGTTTTTAGCATATCACGCATCTCAGCAAGAATTTGCTTGGTTTTCCGTCTCAATTTCCATGTATTCCTTATAATAAACATGTAATTGCTGTATATTAGTCGTCCCTCTTTAGGTCTTTTGTTATACACATCTTCAATAATTAAAAAATAAGCTGCCAGTTGCATCATATCCCCTTCGCGAGGCCTTATATCCTTTTCTTTAATAGTGCCGCTTTTTAATTCAACAGGAATCAAATTTTTGCTCCATTTTTTCTGAAAAATATAATCTGGCTTTCCCTGAAGATCATACTTTTCCGAATATAATATGGTCCCATACTCAATATCAGGATCTTTAAATGTTTCTTTTTGATCCGTATAAATTATATCCGCACCAAAAATCCCAAGCTTAGGCCTTTTGACTTGAATCTCCGGCTTTCTGAATACAAGAAATAAAAGGGATATGCCTAGTAAAAAAGATATCCCCCATATCCAATACAAACTATTCATATCCCATCACCCAATAAATAATGGCTCCTAGAGCCAACATACAAACAATCCACAATACCTTAAGAACTACTTTTTTTAGTTTATATCCAAAATGATACCGACTATGAAAACGATTTCCTTTCTGGAAATGGCTCATATTCGTATCTTCATATCCGTATTCTTCATTCCGTATCTTTGCTAACTCTCTTAATTTCCTGGTGCCGTACAGTCTAGTATAATACCATTGATAAGGGCAGTAAACATATTTATTCATTTCTCCGGCGGATATGGTCTTGCTGTCATTATGCATAGCATCACCCAACTAAAAATCGCTTTTTCTTATATTTCTTCCTAACATTCTGTTAAAACCAACCCAGCTACCCTTTGAATGGTCTCCCATGATGGCTTCATCAAACAACTTAATCTTAGCATCCGTGTTATCTGCACAATGAATAATCATCGCTTCAATCGTTTTGGGACGTTTTGGAGAACCATATTCAAATTCTCCATGATGGGCCAAAATACAATGCTTTATCAAAGCCTCCAAATTAGGAGGAAAATCTTTTATTTCACTGATTTTCTTCCCTACCATTTCTGCCCCAATCATAATATGTCCTAAAAGCTGTCCAAGATCTGTGTAATCGTTCATTGGGAAATCAGATAATTCTTCTATCTTTCCAATATCATGGAGCATTGCTCCGGCAATTACAATATCAGGATTGGCACTGGAATAATAATGGGCCAAAAAATTAGCATATTCCACAACAGATAGCGTATGTTCCAGCAATCCTCCCATATAGCTATGGTGTACACTGCGTGCCGCAGAATGATAAGTGAATTTACTTAAAAAAGCTTCATCATTCACAAAAAAACTTTGAAGGAGCTTTTTAATATAAGTGTTTTCAACTTTATCAATATACTGCCTTAATTTTTCAAGCATTCCATTGATATCTTTGTCCGTACAAGGAATATAATCCATGGGATCGTATTCGCCTTCCATGCTGACTCTTAATCTTCGAATGCTTATCTGATATTCTCCTTGAAATACACTGACAATACCGTCTATCTTTATAAAAGAGTTTTCCTCGAACTCCTCTATCTCATTATGTATATCCCAAATCTTTGCATCCACCAAACCTGTTTTATCCTGCAGCTTTAATGATATATACGGCTTTCCTGTTCTTGATTTTAAGGTTTGTTTTTGTTTGCAAAGGTAATGTCCTATCACTTGTTCTCCATCTCTTATGTCTTTTAAATACCGCATTTAAATCCTCCATTCAAAATCCTTTGACTAAAGGTCAAAACTACTTATAGATTACACCCTAATCAATATAATTTATTTACAGCATAGAATATGTAATCTATTATGGAAAAACAGAGTAAATAAATCTAGCTTCATTTAGAATTTGTTTCTCCATATGTCTATGATTATACATAATATTGAACTTAAATGCTATATATCATTAAAAAATCCTTTATCAAAGGGCTTTTAATGGCATAGGAAATTCGGAGAAATTTCCTATACAGTAAAAAAGAAGCGAACAATGTCCGCTCCTTGTTAATAATTTATTTTGCTTTTATCTTGAAGTTGAACCGTCACTGTTTTCTTCGTGGTTCCTCCTCTTACGAGTTTAACCTGAATTTTATCTCCTACCTTATGGGATTCTATAATCTTTGTCAGTTGTTCCATACTGGTAATCTTTTGTCCATCAAATTCAATAATAATATCTCCTGCTTTTATTCCTGCAATGTGAGCTCCACTACCTTGATATACCTCACGGACTAAAACCCCAATAGGAATTTCATATAATTTCGCGGTATCTTCCGTAATGTCCTGACCCAAGATGCCAAGATACGGTCTTGAAACAGCTCCCTTGTTCACTAATTCTTCAATAATCGGTTTTGCATCATTAATTGGAATCGCAAAGCCCATTCCCTCAACGCTGGTGTCAACTAATTTAATTGTATTAATCCCGATAACTGTTCCTTTGCTTCCAACCAAAGCTCCACCGCTATTTCCCGGATTGATTGCCGCATCTGTCTGAATCAAATTCATTTCTTTATCTGTAAGCTGAATGGTACGATTTAATGCACTGATTACCCCTGCTGTAACTGTATTGCTGTAAGCTTCTCCTAGGGGATTTCCTATGGCTACCGCAAGTTCTCCTACCTCTAACTTGTCAGAATCTCCAAAAGGAGCGGCTTTAATCTTTCCTTTAATTTCATCCGGCACATCGCTATGGGCTACTTTGACTACTGCTAAATCTGTTTGAGGATCTACCCCAACTACGGATGCCGGCGCAGAATAATTTCCTAAGAAGGTAACTACCAGACTTTGGGCATTTTCAATCACATGATAATTGGTAACAATCATTACTTCTTTTGAAGTAACATTAAATACAATACCTGAACCGGTTCCTTCCTTTTGATATTGTTCATTCCACCAGTCCGTTATCGTAAAACGGCTTTTAAGGGACACTACAGATGGTCCTACTCTTTTTGCAATCTCAGGGATAGTCATTTCTCCCAATAGATATGCTGTAGGCTGTGCTGCACCTTCCACCTCTTCTACTTCAGCTGTTTCAAAAGAAAATTCTTCTTCAGCTGCTTCTTCTCCTATTTCTGCACCACCGAAATATTTTTCGTTAAGAGATTCTAATGCAGGTTGCAAAAAAAGTTCATTAAAAGGCTTAGCCAGTCCTATTCCAAGACCTACTGAAGCGCCACCTACAACTATCCCTAGAGCTATTAAAAGCGCTGTCGCCTTTTTAAAAGTTGACTTTTTCGAAGTGTCCTTAATGGTTTGAGTATAGTAATGGGGTTCACTTTCTACAGTATGAATCTCTCTTGTCTCTAAAATACCGTCATCGATTTCTTTATCTTGATCCATTTCACGAAATTCATCCATTTTATAACCTCCTCCAGCAATTCTTATTTTATTCTTATTTTATGCCTATATTATATCTATCACTTTTGAATAAAATATGAACTATTTGTAAATCTTTATAAAAATTATAAAAATGACAAAACGAACAAAATACGATATACGCGAAGGTGTATTCTACCCGGAGAAATTTTAATCATATAAGAAATTCGGAGAAATTTCCTATATAATTAAAAGCGTACAAATGTACGCTTTAGTTTTTAAGCTCCAGAGTAAAGATAAATGCGACTCCTTCTTCTTGATTTTCTACTTTAATACTTTCTCCATGATTTTTAAGAATCTGTTTAACAATAGAAAGTCCTAAACCCATTCCGGTTTTATCTTTTCCTCTGGATTTATCTCCTTTATGGAATCTATCCCAAATGTAGAGTAAATCTTCCTGCGGAATACTTTCGCCATTATTTTTTATGGATATTAATACCTTATTGGGAATAAGAGTGGTTTCAATCCATATCTTTCCTTCTTCCGGCACAAATTTTACCGCATTATCTAAAAGATTATATATCACCCTTTGAATTTGTTCCCTGTCTGCAAAAACCATTGTTCTTTCTTCTGCTAAGATTAAATTAATATCTATCTTTTTATCCAATATTCTCTGTTCAAATCGATCCAATACTCTTCTAATCACATCATTGATTTCAAACTGATCTTTCTTTAACTCCATTTGTCCGCTTTCCATCTTAGTTAGATCCATGATGTCGTTGGTCATTTTAGTTAGTCTCCTCGTTTCGTCCAAAACGATTTCAAGATATTTTGTCTGCTTTTCCGAAGGAATAGTCCCATCCAGTATGGCTTGTACAAAACCTTTGATGGATGTAAGAGGGGAACGAAGATCGTGGGAGATATTCGCAATAAATCCTCTTCTTAACTCTTCCAACTTATTCAGCTCTTCCGCCATATAATTAAAGCTTCTGGCTAATTCAGCGACTTCATCATGTCCAACAATATCAAGCTTTCTATGAAAATCTCCTCCGGCAATCACCTTTGCCACTTCGTTCATTTCTTTCAGAGGATTCGTAATACGCCTTGATAAATAGTATATAAATATAAAGGCAAGTAAGCCGGATATGCTTAAACATAACAAAGTAACTTGATACAATCCTTTTACAGTCCTTTGGATTTCAGGAATAGGCGTATGCATAAAAAGGGCGCCATAAGCTTTACCGTCTATTTGAATCGGATATCCTACAGTAAGTACCGGATCTTTGAAATATCCTCCAAAATGTCCTTTTATGGTTATAATCTTCCCTTCAAATACCTCATAAATCTGCTCATAGGTCAATTTTTGGCCTAACCAGGATTTATTCTCCATTCTGGATACCACATAAATTCTACCATTGGCATCTACAATCCAAATCATAGAGTCTAAATATTTATCCAATACTTCCATTTCAAATCGGAGCTGCTCCAAATCCATAATACCGGTATAATATGCCTTTGCATACTGCTTGGTTATTTTTTCGCCTTGCTCCAGCATAATTTCTTCTTTTTGATGGATAAAATAACTTTCAAAGGCTTGGGATAAAATCGCAGCCAGTAAAATAAAACTTCCTAAAATGATTCCCATATATACTGTAAAAAGCTTTCCGAAGAGGGTTTTAAACATTTTCAAATTTGTAGCCTACCCCCCAAACCGTTTTGATGCTCCAGGTTTCTTTTTGGTTTAATTTTTCTCTTATCCTTTTGATATGCACATCTACTGTTCTCGTATCTCCTATATAATCATATCCCCAAATGCGGTCCAGGAGCTGTTCTCTTGTAAATACCTGATTGGGATTAGAGGCAAGAAAGTATAAAAGTTCCAGCTCTTTTGGAGGGAGTTCCATTTGTTTTCCATGATACGTCACAGAATAATTACCTAAATCAATAGTCAAATTAGGTACAATAATTTTTTTGCCACTTTCTTCCCTGGGCTCATATCTTCTTAATACTGCTTTAACTCTTGCAACCAGTTCTTTAGGTTCAAAGGGCTTTACTATATAATCATCCGCTCCCAGTTCCAGTCCCAAAACTTTATCGAAGGTTTCTCCTTTTGCTGTCAGCATGATAATAGGAATATTGCTCATTTTTCGTATTTCTCTGCAGACATCATAGCCATCTATTTCAGGAAGCATAATGTCCAGAAGAACCAGATGCGGCGCAAAAGATGAAAATGCCTGCAAGGCACTTTTTCCGCTGTATACTTCCTTGGTTTCATATCCTTCTTTATTCAGATAAAGGGAAATCAACTCAGCAATGTGAACATCATCATCGACGATTAGAATTTTTATTTTGGAAGACAATATTTCCCCACCTTTCCTTTATAGATTAAACCCCTACAAAGTGTAGGGGTTCTTTAGATTATTCTGCTTTTCCCATTTTTGCTTTTAGTGCAGCCAATTCGTCCATTACATCTAAATCTTGTTTTGTTTTTTCTAATTGCTCAAATTCTTTATCCAAAGCATCTCCTGCTACCTCGTTATTTAATTCCTCATGGGCTTTTACTTTATCTTCTATCGCTTCAATTTTTGCTTCCATCCTTGCAAAAGTATCAAATGCACTGGTATCATTTAATTCTGAAAAGGTTTTATTCACAGATTCCTGTGCCTTAGCTCTCTTGGATCTTGCAATAAGTAATTCTTTTTTCCTCTTTGCTTCTTCAATTTTATCATTCAGTTCTCGAAGAGAATTCTTGAGCTTTTCTGTCACTTGTTTTTGTTCATCTAAATGTACTTTATAGTCTTCAGCAAGCTTTTGATGTTCGTTCTTTCTCTTTAATGCTTTAACTGCTAAATCATCATTTTGTTGACGAACAGCCAGTTCAGCCTTCTCGGCCCACTCATTTTGAAGTTTTAGCTGTTCTTCATATTCTCTTTCCAGTTTCTTTTCGTCTGCTATTGCCTGTGCAATTTGTGCCTTTGCTTCAGTATATTGCTCTTGCATATCCAGGATAAGCTGTTCCAGCATTTTTTCTGGATCTTCTGCCTTATCCAGTAAGTCATTAAGATTTGACTTAATGATAGTTACCATTCTATTTAAGATTCCCATGATACCACTCCCATTTGATTTTATTTTGTACTGCCTATTATTTATATTATATCTAAAGTATGCCATCTAATGCAACATTACATTTGAATTCATAAGATCTACTTAAATTCAACTATTGTTACACCGGTTTCTCCTTCTCCGTACTTCCCTAATCTAAAAGATTTTACATGGGGATGTCTTTTTAAATGCTGATGAATCGCTTGTCTTAAGGCTCCGGTGCCTTTCCCATGGATAATGGTAACCTGTTGCAAATTCGCTAAATACGCATCGTCAAGATATTTATCCGTATTGCTTATGGCTTCATCTACCATCTGCCCTCTAAGATCAATTTCAGGTTTGATATTAAGAGCTTTTACAGGCTTTCCGACAGAGCTTGTTTTTTTCGTTTTTTGCGTTGGTTTTTCTTCTGTTTCATCCAATGCTAAGTTCGATAAATGTACCTTTATCTTCATAATTCCTGCCTGAACCATAACCTCTCCATTTTGATCCGGGGGATTGACAACAGTACCACTTTGATTAAGAGAAGAAATAAAGACTTTGTCTCCCTTTTTCAGGTTTTTCGGCAATTTCCTCAAAGTTTTCTTTGGAAGGACTGCTTTTGTCAGGTCATCCTCAATATCCTGAAGCTTTCCTCTAAGCTGCCCTCTCGCCTCTTCCATTTCTTTTTGGCTGATGACAATCTGAGCTTCCCTTGCGGATTTTTGAAGTTCTTTAATAATTCTATCGGCTTCATCTTTAGATTCCTGCAAAATTTTTCTTGCTTCTTGTTTTGCTTCTAATAATATTTTTTCTTTTTGAGCCTCTAATTTTTCTTTTTGTTTTTCCAGTTGTTTCTTTAATTCTTCTGCTTCTCTGCGATATTGCGCTGCCCTGTCCTGCTCATAAAGAGCGCTTTTTTTACTGATTTCCAGATCCATAATCAGGTCTTCAAACTTTTTATCTTCTTTAGCTATAAGCTGCTTTGCATTATCAATAATAAAATCCGGAAGACCCAATCGTTTGGAAATAGAGAAGGCATTACTTTTACCCGGAATTCCGATTAACAGCTTGTAAGTTGGTCGGAGAGTTTCTATATCAAATTCCGAAGAAGCATTTTCTATCCCTTCAGTGGACAAAGCATAGATTTTTAATTCGCTATAATGGGTTGTAGCTGCCGTACGGACGCCCATTTTTAGAAGATAATCCAAAATTGCCATGGCAAGAGCTGCCCCTTCTGTAGGATCAGTTCCTGCACCTAATTCATCAAAAAGCACCAAAGATTTTGGGGTAACCTTTTTTAAAATGTGAACAATATTTGTCATATGGCTGGAAAAAGTACTAAGACTCTGCTCAATACTCTGTTCATCGCCAATATCTGCAAATACTTGATCAAATACTGCCAGTTCGGAATTGTCAAAGGCCGGAATATGAAGTCCTGCCTGACCCATTAAAGTAAACAATCCAAGGGTTTTTAACGATACCGTCTTTCCGCCTGTATTAGGCCCGGTAATAAGCAGGGTCGTAAATTTATCGCCTAAATAAATATCAATGGGTACTACCGTTTTGGGATCTAAGAGAGGGTGTCTTCCTTTTTTGATGACGATTCTTCCCTCTTGATTAAATTTAGGCTCTACCGCTCTCATTTCCAAAGCCAGTTGGGCTTTTGAAAATATAAAATCCAGTTGAGTAAGCAATTCCATATTCGATTGTATCACTTCCAGATTTTCTTCCACCATGGAAGTAAGCCATGCAAGAATTCTTTCTATTTCCAATTTTTCTTTGACCTGCAATTCCCTTAATTGATTATTCATCTGCACAACTGCCATAGGTTCTATAAACAAAGTAGCTCCTGTGGAAGATTGATCGTGGATGATTCCCGGGAAATTATTTCTATATTCTTGTTTAACAGGAACGCAATATCTGTCTCCACGAATGGTGATAACTGCGTCCTGGAGCATAGCTTGATTGCTTGAAGAATGGATAATTTTTTGAAGCTGTTCTTTGATTCTTTCATTGGTCAGCTTCATTTCCCGGCGCAGGTTATAAAGCGTTGTACTTGCATCATCTGCTATTTCTTCTTCAGAGATAATACATCTTGTGATCTCACTTTCCACTGCCGGAAGCGTTATGATGCCTTCAAAAAGGGGATCTAAGGTTTCATAAGTCTCTTGTTTTCGCTCATCTTTAGAATAATTTTTAACCTTTTTACACACTCTTAATAAATCTGCAATATGAATGAGTTCTGTACTGGAAAGTATTCCCCCAATTTTTACTCTCTTTAAAGCATTTCTAGTATCTCTAAAACCTCCCAGAGGAATACTGCCTTTTCTTAAAGTCATACTCACTGCATCACTGGTTTCCTTCTGCATTCGGATCACTTCACCATAATGTGAAGAGGGCTTTAAATGCTCTGCCATTTCTTTTGCCATTGGAGAAACGGCATAACTTACTAGCTTTTGAATAATTTTATTATACTCAAGGGTTTTTAATGTTCTCTCTTCCATAATTAAATCCTTTCTAACCTCACTGTCACTTTCCATTAATAAAAAAATACCATTGACGACCGACTTTTTTAATTATATCATTAAATTACTTGTCAAACCACCACAAATCCTGTTTTAAGGAGGATATTTATGGGTTTTGTTGATCCAAAATCTATGTACACTGACATATTGTCTACCATTCAGTCGAACTTTACTATTCCTATTAGGATGCCTCAAAAAACCAATGAAAATTCGGCTTCATTTAATGAAATACTTAAAGATGAAATAAATGAGAGAGATAAAATAAACATCCCTATTGATAAAAATATAACCGTAAGCACAGAAGAAATTGAGGCTGCCATTAAAGAAGCAGCTAAAAAATACAACCTCGATGAGAATCTTATTAGAGCTGTCATTAAACAGGAAAGTAACTTTAATCCCAATGCCGTTTCTTCTGCAGGAGCCCGAGGCCTTATGCAATTAATGCCTGGAACTGCAAAAATGCTTGAAGTTGAAGATATATGGGATGTAGAAGAAAATGTAGATGCCGGTTCCCGCTACCTTAAAGATATGCTGATGAAATTTAATGGCAATGTGTCTCTGGCTTTGGCTGCCTACAACGCAGGTCCCGGAAGTGTGGAAAAATATAATGGTATTCCACCTTTTAGCGAAACTCAAAACTATGTTCCAAAAGTTCTCGCTTATAAAAAACAATATGATGCATTTAAAAAAGAGTGACTTTCGTCACTCTTTTTTTATAATACTCTAACTGCTTTGACATATGTACGGGTATAATAGCCCTCGCTTAAACTGCTGATGATTACACCTCTGCTACTTTCGGAATGGATAAATTTATTGTTTCCAATATATATTCCAACATGGGATATTCCACCGTTATTACTTCCCGACGTATCAAAGAATACCAAATCTCCAGCTTGTAAATCTTGTTTAGAAATGGTAACGCCATCTTTTGCTTGTGCGCTGGAGGGTCTGCTAAGGTAAATACCAAAATTCCCCATTACTGCTTGAGTAAATCCTGAGCAATCAACTCCCCTTGATAAATCCGTTCCAGCATATCTATAAGGTGTTCCGATAAATCTTTTAGCGTATTCGACAATCTCCTCACCTAATGGATGAGAAGAAGCTTGTCCTTTCTTTTCCGTAAAAAAGACATCTTCCTTAGTTTTAACATAATCGCCATGAATCCAAGCTTCACCATTATTATATTCAACCTGATACCAATCTCCAGATTTTCCTGTAAGAATTAAAGCATCCCCTTTATTAACTTGTCCTAAAACTGCACAACTTGTATTAGGTTTTTGTCTGATATTGACATGATCACCGGTGGATACTCCATCCACTGATGCAATCTTCAATAAATCTTTAGCCACATATCCTTCTCTACCATCATTTAATGCAATGATGTAATAGTCTCCTTTAACACCTGTAACTTCTACTTTATCATTTTTATTCAATGTCGTAACCGCTTCTTCGGTTTGACTTGTATTTCCCCAAACATCTACATTATTCTCTATACTCACTGCTGTTGTTTTTGCATATGTATTTGTAACATTTAAAATCGAAAACAATCCCAAAACAAAAGTAATTGACGCCAACCTGCCCCATTTAATCATCTTTCGTCCCCCACTCAATTTTGTTACGTAATTGTTACAATAGTATTATATAAATATAAATGGAGTTTGTCAATTACTTTTAAAAATGTTGTGGAATTTTAAATTTTATTAAGCACTTTTACAATAAATATGTATATTTCCGAACATAATCTGCTGGGCATTATATCGAGAAATCATCTTAATAGGCGAAAAACCAAGCTTT
>JAAYMW010000189.1 GCA_012521175.1 Candidatus Epulonipiscium sp. | reverse complement strand
TTGATATTTCATACGTGTCAATTTTCTTTGCAATTGAAACAATATCTTCTTTATCAAAACCAATAAGCGGGCGAAAAACAGGCAATGTTACAACAGCATTGGTAACGGCTAAACTTTGAATCGTCTGGCTTGCTACCTGTCCAACGCTCTCTCCGGTAATAAGAGCTTGTGCATTTTCTTCTTTTGCAATCTTTTCTGCAATTCTCATCATAATCCTTCTCATAATAATCGTTAATTGCTGATGGGGACATTTCTGATAGATTTCCATTTGAATATCTGTAAAAGGAACAATGTAGAGTTTGAATCTGCCTGTATAAGCAGCTATTTTTTTCGCTAAATCAATAACTTTTTGCTTTGCTCTCTCACTGGTATAAGGAGGACTTTCAAAATATACCCCTCCTATTTCTACTCCTCTTTTTGCCACCATCCATCCAGCTACAGGACTATCAATTCCTCCAGATAAAAGAAGCATTGCTTTTCCATTGGTTCCTAGAGGCATACCTCCAGGACCAGGTATTACCTTAGAGTATACGTATAAAGAATTTCTAAGCTCAATATTAAGTTTGATCTCCGGATTGTGAACATCTACTTTCAATTGATCTTCCATATTGGCTAAAATATATGCTCCAACTTCTTTAGAAATTTCCATCGAGTTCAGCGGAAAATTCTTATTTGAACGTCTTGATTCTACTTTAAATGTGTATTGATTATTTCCACAAACGGATTGCATATGATAAAGAGCAGTTTCTTTTATAGAATCCATATCAACTTTTTCATTCTTAATACCGACACAAATTCCTACAATACCAAATACTTTTGTGAGCTTGCTTAATACTTCATCTGTGTCAATATATTCATCTTCAGGTTCTATTAAAATTCTTCCTTGCTCTTTTTGAATATGAAAATTTCCTAAAGCTTTAATGCTCAATCTGATATTTTTGAGTAATGCATTTTCAAACAAATATCTATTATTTCCCTTGATTGCGATCTCTCCATATTTAATAAGAAAAATGTTTTTCATTTTTTACTTCCTCCTCGTTTAAATCTGCGAAGTGTAGGTACGATTTCTTTTAAGGCTTGTACACATTCTTCTACTTCATCTTCTGTATTATATTTTGAAAAACTAAATCTCAATGCTCCTTGTATTTCATCGTCACTAAGCCCAATAGATTTTAAAGTATCACTGGGTTGAGGATGATTGGAAGAGCAAGCGGATCCTGTTGAAACATAGATTTTTTTTGCTTCTAATGCGTGAAGAAGAACTTCAGCCCTGATGTCTTTAAACATAATATTAATAATATGGGGAGCACCTTCTTCTATAGAGGGGCCATTCAAATAAACATCTTCAATACTATCACTTATACCCTTCCAAAGAGCATTCTTTAAATGATATAAATGCTGAGTAACTTCATTCAGTTCTTTATATATATGTTTTGCTGCAATACCTAAACCTGCAATTCCCGGAACATTTTCTGTTCCTGAACGCATACCTCTTTGCTGGTCGCCTCCAAATACTAAAGGTTTTAATCTTATATCCTTTCTCTTATAAAGGGCTCCAATCCCTTTCGGACCATAAAACTTGTGAGCACTAATACTAAATAAATCAATATTCCATCTTTTTACAGGAATGATAAATTTCCCGAATGACTGAATGCCATCTACATGGAATAGAGTATTGGGATTGACTGTTTTTATGAGTTTCCCAATCTTTTCAATAGGTTGAACTGTCCCAATTTCATTATTCACATGCATAATACTTACCAAAATTGTATCTTTGCGAATTGCTTCCTTAAGTTGATCTGGATCAATATAACCAGATGAATCTACAGGAAGATAAGTAACCTCAAACCCTTCTTCTTCCAAAGATTGAAAAACACGCTGAACTGAAGGATGTTCAATTTCGGTAGTAATAATATGCTTTCCTAATCGATGGTATGCAAAAGCAGTACCACGAATAGCTAAATTATTGGACTCTGTTCCGCCAGAAGTATAGATCAGCTCATCTTTTTCAACTTTTAATAAAGATGCAAGGATATCTGTAGTATTTCTGATATACTTTTCTGCTTCAAACCCTTTCATATGAAGGGAAGAAGGATTACCGTAATCATC
>JAAYMW010000188.1 GCA_012521175.1 Candidatus Epulonipiscium sp. | reverse complement strand
TTCTTGTTTCAATATATTACAATCAAGATGATCGATATTCTTTTCTTTTTTGCATATTATTTACGGGGGCAGTCGGTTTTGTTCTCTGTCAGTTAAAAGCTGAAAAGAAAGCACTTAAGATCAAAGAGGGATTGGCGATAGCAGCATTTGGATGGATTGTTCTTTCTGTATTTGGAGCTTTTCCTTTTGTACTTTCCGGCAGTATTCCTTCTTTTGTAGATGCATTATTTGAGACGGTTTCTGGTTTTACGACCACTGGAGCAACTTTAGTTAATAATGTAGAAGCTTTGCCAAAGGGAATTTTATTTTGGCGTTCTTTTACTCACTGGATTGGCGGAATGGGAATATTGGTTTTTACAGTGGCTTTTTTACCTGTCGTAGGAGGATTTCAAATGTTTAAAGCAGAAAGCCCGGGACCTACAGCTGACAGGTTTGTACCGAGAATAAAAGATACAGCAAAAATTTTGTATACTACTTATATTGCTCTTACCATCATAGAGTTAGTTTTACTTCTCCTTGGGGGGATGAATTTTTTTGAATCTGCTGTCCATACCTTTGGAACGGTAGGAACTGGAGGACTTTCAACCAGAGGTGCCAGTATAGGCGCTTATAACAGCACTTATATTCATCTGGTAATTGCCGTATTTATGACATTAGGGGGGATAAATTTCTCATTATATTATGCCTTATTGAAAGGGAAATGGAGAGATGTTTTAAAAGACCAGGAATTAATTCTTTATTTAGGTATTATTCTTGTATCAACTGTATTAATTGCACTTAATTTAAAATCTACTTTATATGAAAGATTTGGATTGGCATTAAGAGATGCGTTTTTCCAAGTGAGTTCTATTATTACTACTACAGGATATGCTACTACGGACTTTGACCTTTGGCCTGCCTTTAGTAAAGCAGTTTTATTTTTGCTAATGTTTGTTGGGGGCTGTGCCGGCTCCACCTCCGGTGGGATAAAAGTTATCAGAATCTTAGTTCTGCTGAAGCTTATAAAAAGAGAAGTCAAAAAGATATTTCATCCCAGAGCCATTATCTCTATTAGAATTGGTGGAGATAAAGTAGTTACGAATGATACAATTATGGGCATTATCAGTTTCATGTCCTTATATTTTTTAATCTTTTTTATATCAACGGTTCTTATTTCTCTTGAAGGACTTGGCCTGGAAAGTTCCATTACGGCTGTAGCCGTAACTTTAGGAAACATTGGTCCGGGATTTGGATTCGTAGGACCTACAAGGACATTTAGCGCATTTAGTGACTTAAGTAAAATCCTCTTTTCGATTTTGATGTTACTAGGAAGACTTGAATTGTTTACGATGATTGCGCTTTTTGTACCTAAATCATGGAGAAATGAAATATAAATAAGAAAAAAGAATCCTCAGCGTGCTGAGGATTCTTTAATATTCTTCTATATATTCGTCCCAGTCTTTTAATACCCCTTGATAATTGATGAGTTTCGTAAGTTCTGAGAACACAAGATCATAAAGCAGATCATATCCTTTTTCACTAAGATGCAGACCGTCATCCGCCAGAAGTTCATAGTAGTTTTCCTGTATCATCATATTTTCAAAAAAGTCAATTAAAGGACAATGATACTCTTTGGCTAATGATTTCACTATATATCCATACTGTTTTAATCGATTATTTGTTCGAACAGGAGCACATAATTCTTCCTGAACAGGGGGTGGCGTGATTAAAACAGGAATTGGGATACAGCCATTTAACCCCGTACGATTATTATGGCTTTTTATTTTTACAATAATTTCTCTTAAATTATTTTCATATTCTTCGAGAGATCTGAATTGTTTTTCATTCATGGCAGAATCATTAGAGCCAAATAGAATAAAAACAATATTCGGATGATACAAAAGAACATTTTTTTCAAGTCTCATTAAACCTTCTCTTGTGGTATCTCCCGAAGTACCACTGTTGCATATATGCCATGAAATATTGGGGAAGTACTGGGGCATGAATTTTTCTAGTCTTTCAACATATCCTACATTTCGTGGAACCCCATATCCGTAAGTGAGACTGTCTCCAAAGCCAACGATGGTTGTTTTAATCATCTTTTCACCCTCCAATAATCAATCATGGCATGTTCATTTCATGGATATATTATAGTCGAATCTTTAAAAATGTGCAATTATGCTTTTATATGACGTTCTTCAATTAAAGCTTCTCCAGGTAAGAAAAGAAATCAGGGAAAGAAATGCTTACACAACCGCTGTTAAGAATATTGGTTTCTTTTTCTGCTTTTAGGGCAGCAATGGCTAAGGACATGGCAACTCTATGGTCATGGTAGCTTTCAACTTCAGCGCCCTTTAAAGTACCATTCCCTTCTATAATCATTCCATCATCCGTTTCTACAATGGAAGCGCCCATCTTTTTAAGTTCCGAGACCATCGTTTGAATTCTGTTGGACTCTTTTACTTTTAATTCCTGTGCATCTTTTATAATGGTTATACCTTGAGCATAACATGCGGCAGCAGCGATTACCGGGATTTCATCTATCAGTTTTGGAATTAAACTGCCTCCGATTTCTATCCCATGGAGATTGGAAGAACGGACTAAAATATCCGCTACGGGTTCACCGCACTGAGTACGCTGATTAATAAGTTCAATATTTCCACCCATGTGTTTAAATACGGTAATAATTCCGTCACGGGTAGGATTAACCCCTACATTCTTAATTAAAAGTTCTGAATTTGGAAGGATTAGGGCAGCGGCAATAAAGTATGCGGCTGAAGAAATATCTCCGGGCACTTCTATGTATTGGCCTGTTAGTTTTTTTACAGGGGAGCTTATGATAGCATTGCCTTTTTGGGTAATATTTCCTCCAAAGTAATTTACCATGATTTCTGTATGATTTCGTGAAGGGGCAGGTTCTATTACTGTCGTTTCTTTTGCAGCATATAAAGAAGCAAGTAAAATAGCAGATTTCACCTGTGCACTGGCTACAGGAAGTTTATAATGTATGCCTTTTAATGCCTGACCTTCAATATGAAGAGGACAGTATTTACCGCCTTCTTTTCCATCGATTTTAGCGCCCATTTCTCTTAAAGGGTCAACCACTCTAAGCATTGGTCTTTTTTGAATAGAAGCATCTCCTGTGATATCTGATGAGAAGGATTGAGCGGATAAAATTCCTGTCATCAGTCGTATAGTCGTTCCACTATTACCCACATCTAATACATTGGATGGCTGGGACAGGCCCAAAAGACCTTTGCCGTGGACAAGCACTTTCTTTTCATTTACTTCAATGTGAATGCCAAGCGCTCTAAAACATTCAATGGTGGATAAACAGTCTGCGCCCATCAGAAATCCCGTTACTTCGGTTATGCCTTCCGCAATAGAGCCAAGCATAATGGCTCTGTGAGAGATGGACTTATCTCCAGGAACAGTAATCTCTCCATTTATTTTATCTTTAGGACTTATAATCATATATGGGCCCCCTCTTTATTTCTTATAGATTACATAATTCATTTCTTCTAACAGCTTAATACTTTTTTCCTGGCTCTTTTCGTCATCAAATACAATCTGGAGAACGCCGTTTTCATATTCTCTGCTGTTGATGATGCCTATATTTTTAATATTGATGCCATGCTTACTTAATAAAGTAGCAATATTTGCAATAATTCCCGGTTCATCTACTACATCTACTATAATTTCATAAGTTTTCATAAACGGTCCGGGAGTTCTGTTGGAAAAGGTATCTCTATACTGCTTTGCGCTGTTAAAAAAGTTCCAGATATAATCATCTTCTTTGTTTCTGACAGCTGATGAAAATTGTGTCAGGATTTCTACTAAATAATCAATAACATACAAGATTTCTTTTTGATTGGTCATGCAGATATTATGCCACATCTCAGGAGAAGAGGAAGCTATACGGGTAATGTCTTTAAATCCTCCGGCAGCTAATTGATGCATATACTTGTCTTTACCGTCTAATGCTTTCACCATATTGACTAATGCTGAGGCAAGAATATGGGGGACATGGCTTATTGATGCCGTTACCAAATCGTGATACTGAGGAGTGAGAATAACGGGTATAGCCCCTATGGCAATAATAATATTTTTTAACTTTTCCACTTTATCTCCAGGTGTTGAAGGCTGTGGTGTCAGAATATAATAGGCATTTTCAAACAAATGTCCCCTGGAAGCATTATAACCGGCTTTTTCAGAGCCAGTCATAGGATGTCCTCCAATAAAGTGAATGTTCGTTTGATCCAACACTACATTTAACTCACTTATAATAGTAGATTTTGTACTTCCCACATCTGTCAGGATGCAGTCATTCTTTATAAAAGGAAGCAGTTTTTTTACATATGAGGTAATCTGCTTAACCGGTGTACATATGAATACGATATCACAGTCGGAAAAATATTCGTCGACAGACGTTGTATAGTCGTTTATAATTCCTTCATTTTGTGCTTTTATAAGTGCATCGCTTTCTATATCCATTGCGATAATGGTATTGATATTGCACTTATGTTTTAAAGCTTTTGCCAAAGAGCCCCCAATAAGTCCAAGACCGATAATCCCAACTTTATTCATGACAATTAAAACTTCTTCCCATTATCTTAATAAGCGATTTTAATTCAGAACACAATTTTGAAAAATCTTCAGGATTAAGGGATTGAGGCCCATCTGACAAAGCACAGGAAGGATTAGGATGTACTTCAATCATAAGACCATCGGCACCTGCAGCAATAGATGCTTTTGACAAAGAAGGAACGAGGGAACGAATACCTGCGGCATGGCTTGGATCTACTATGATTGGAAGATGGCTTTTTGACTTAATTACGGGTACGGCACTGATATCGAGGGTATTTCTTGTAGCCGTTTCATAAGTTCTAATGCCTCTCTCACAAAGGACAACATTGGGGTTGCCTTCGCTCATAATATATTCCGCAGCATTGAGCCATTCTTCAATCGTAGCGCACAACCCTCTTTTTAACAGAACAGGAATATTTGTCTTGCCGACTTCTTTTAGCAGTTGGAAGTTTTGCATATTTCTTGCCCCGATCTGCATCATGTCTACATATTTAGCAGCGGTTTCCACAGCATGTATACTGGTTACTTCACAAACAATGGCAAGGCCGGTCTCCTCTCTTGCTTCTGCCATATATTTAAGACCTTCTTCTTCAAGCCCCTGGAAGGCATAGGGAGAGGTTCTGGGTTTGTAAGCACCTCCACGAAGGATCTGTGCCCCGGCTTTTTTTACAGCACGGGCGGATTCTAGCAGCTGTTCCCTGCTTTCAACCGCACAAGGACCAGCCATAATCACTATTTCTTTTCCGCCGATTTCACAGTTTCCAACCTTTATGATGGAAGGACCTACATGGAACTTTTTATTGGATAGTTTATAGGATTCCGTTACGGGAACGAGTTTGTCTACCCCGGAAAACAGTTCAAGATTCACTTTGCTTAATTTTGATTTATCGCCTATAACACCAATGATAGTGATCTCAGAGCCTTTTGAAAGATGAGTGGTTAATCCACAGTATTCGATTGCTTGAATAACATTTTTGACATTGTCTTCTGTTGCATCATGGCGCATTACAACAATCATTTTAAAGCCTCCTTATATATTCAACATATTTCCTAAAAATATTAAAATGTTTTTAACATTTTACACTTATAAAGTAAGTGTGTCAATTATATGAGATTATAAAAAAACATACATAAGTTATCTGGAAATAAATATAAAAAGTAAAATTAATGGATATAATATGCATTAAGGGTTAGGAGAAAAAAATAAAAATAAAGAAGGAAATCTTTCTTTCGTGTAGAATATAACTAATATACTGAAAATGAAGTCTATTATGAAGACTTTGCAAAAATTAAAACTGGGAGGAAACTGCAATGAAAAACTATAGCATGGAACAAATTAGAAATGTTGCACTTTTAGGTCACGGCGGATGTGGAAAGACAACAATAGCAGAAGCAATGTTGTACGTAACAGGTCAGATTAAGAGACAGGGAAAAGTGGATGATGGGAACACGGTAAGCGACTATGACCCTGAAGAAATCAGAAGAAAAGTGAGTATTAATACTTCTATTATTCCTGTTGAATGGAAAGATACTAAAATTAATATTTTAGATACTCCGGGATATTTCGATTTTGTAGGAGAAGTAAAACAGGCAGTCCGTGCTGCGGATTCCGCCATCATAGTTGTGTCTGCCAAATCCGGTGTAGAAGTGGGAACAGAAAAAGCGTGGCAGTATGCAGAAGAAGAAAATCTCCCGAGAATGATTTTTGTTAATGCTATGGATGATGAACATGCCAATTTAACCAATATATTAGAAGACTTAAAAGAGAAATTCGGAAAATGTATTGCTCCTTTCCAGGTACCTTTTAAAGAAAATGACCGATTTGTAGGATTTGTTAATGTTGTTAAAATGGAAGGAAGAAGATTTGCCAATGGTACTGTGGTTCCGTGTGACATTCCTGAGGGCATGGAGGATGAAATTGCTCCCGTTAGAAATATGATTTTAGAAGCGGTAGCAGAAACTTCAGAAGAGCTTCTGGAAAAATATTTTAATGAAGAAGAGTTTACTTTAGAAGAGATTCAAGATGCTCTACATAAAGGGGTATTGGATGGAAGCATCGTACCTGTTTTATGTGGTACAGCTTTAAATAATACGGGAATCCGTGTACTGATGAATTCTATTATTGAATATATGCCAAATCCTTCAGAAATTCGTTCTGTTTTAGAAGGCAAACATCCAAAGACAGGAAAAGAAGAACAGAGAAAATGTTCTGTAGATGAACCCACATCTGTATTCGTTTTCAAGACCATTGTAGACCCCTATATAGGAAGACTTTCTATTTTCAAAGTATGTTCGGGAATACTTAAAGCGGATACCGTTCTATATAACGGAAACAAAGATACGGAAGAAAAAATAGCTCATATTTATGTCCTTAGAGGTAAAGAACAAACTGAGGTGTCTCAACTTTGCGCAGGAGATATAGGGGCCGTAGCAAAGCTCCATGATACCATGACAGGAGATACTTTATCTGATATTAATAAGCCTATTGTATATCCTGAAATAGAGTTCCCAGAATCACTTATGAATATGGCTGTATTTCCAAAAGGAAAAGGAGACGAAGAAAAAATGTCTTCAGGGCTTCAAAGGCTTATGGAAGAAGATCCAACCTTCCATGTCTTCTTAGATAAAGAAACTCATGAAGAAATCATATATGGTATAGGTGAGCAGCACTTAGATGTAATCATTAATAAATTAAAGTCCAAGTTTAAAGTAGAAGTTGAATTGCTTCCTCCCACCATTCCATATAGAGAAACCATTAAAGGTAAAGTTAAAGTTCAAGGAAAACATAAAAAGCAATCCGGTGGCCACGGACAATATGGGGATGTTTGGATGGAATTTGAACCATCAGGCAATTTGGAAGTACCTTATGTGTTTGAAGAAAAGATATTTGGTGGAGCTGTTCCAAAACAATACTTCCCAGCAGTAGAAAAAGGTCTTCAGGAATGTATTAAACATGGGGTATTGGCAGGATATCCAGTGGTTGGATTAAAGGCAACTTTGGTTGATGGTTCTTATCACCCTGTAGACTCTTCTGAAATGGCATTTAAAATTGCTACATCCATTGCCTTTAAAGAAGGGCTTTTAAAAGCAAAACCGGTGATCTTAGAGCCAATTGTAAAAGTTTCTGTAACTGTGCCGGACGAATACACTGGAGATATCATGGGAGACCTTAACAAACGAAGAGGAAGAATACTGGGTATGAATCCAAAAGGTAAATACCAACAGATTGATGCAGAAGTACCTATGGCTGAAATGTTTAAATATGCAACAGATCTTCGTTCTATGACCCAAGCAAGAGGAAGCTTTACAATGAAATTTGACAGATATGAAGAAGCACCCCATGATGTACAGCAAAAGGTTATTGAAGCGAGAAAGAAAGAAGCTTAATATACCTTGCATTTTTCAACTCAATATGATACAATTTCCTCGAAAAATATGGAGAAAAACTATGAAAAGGATTAGTAGGTATTTCATAGATTTTAGAGAGCTGTTGGATGGTGCAAAACAGTATCGAGAAGTACTGAACTCGCCTTGGAGTTTCCCGCTGAACTCAGAGTAGGTGGTGACGGTATCCCCGTTAAAGGAATGATATGTATGTGTATACATATCGATAAGAGTATTCTCATTGAGAATAAAATAGAGTGGTACCGCGGAGTAACCTTTCGTCTCTAACAAGGCGAAAGGTTTTTTTATTAGGTTTTACCCAATTTGTACTAAAAATAGGAGGAATGGATTTTGAGTAACATACGCTACGATCATAAGGCTATTGAAAAAAAATGGCGTGAAAGATGGGAAAAGAATCCCATTAATCAAGATGGACCTGATAAGAAAAAATATTATTGTTTAGATATGTTTCCTTATCCTTCAGGAAACGGACTTCATGTAGGTCACTGGAGAGGTTATGTACTTAGTGATGTATGGAGCCGCTATAAAGTATTACAAAATTACTATGTGCTTCATCCCATGGGTTGGGATGCTTTTGGGCTTCCAGCAGAAAATGATGCGATTAAAAAAGGTATTCATCCCAGAGTAAGCACCGCTAAAAATGTTGCTAACTTTAAAAGACAACTTCATGAAATAAGTGCTATTTATGATTGGGACAGAGAAGTGAATACAACAGATCCGGATTACTATAAATGGACTCAATGGATTTTTGTAAAAATGTTTGAAAAGGGTTTAGCTTATGAAAAAGAAATGCCTATTAACTGGTGCCCCAGCTGTAAAACAGGTCTTGCAAATGAAGAAGTGGTAGGAGGCAACTGTGAACGCTGTGGTTCTGCAGTGACAAAGAAAAATCTTCGCCAGTGGATGTTAAAGATTACAGCTTATGCAGAAAGACTGCTCAATGATTTACAAGATTTAGAATGGCCTGAAAAAGTAAAGAAAATGCAGACCGATTGGATTGGAAAAAGCTATGGTGCAGAAATTGACTTTAAGATAGAAGGTTTAGACAAACAGATTAAAGTCTTTACCACAAGACCTGATACGCTGTATGGAGCAACTTTTATGGTTTTAGCACCGGAACATGAAATCGTTTCTGAAATAACTACTGAAGAAAACAAAGAAGCAGTTGAAGAATACGTATTCCAGGCTTCAACAAAATCTTCTGTAGACCGTATGGCAGATAAAGAAAAAACAGGGGTATTTACTGGCAGATATGCGATTAATCCGCTTAATGGGTCAAAGATTCCTATCTGGATTTCTGACTATGTTTTGGCTGATTATGGGACAGGTGCGATTATGTGTGTACCAGCCCATGATGAAAGGGACTTTGCTTTTGCTAAGAAATTTAATCTTCCTATCATTCAAGTGATTAAAAAAGAAGGAGAAGAACCTGGAGAGCTTCAAGAAGCTTATACAGAAGAAGGCGTTATGATGAATTCCGGAATATTTGACGGCATTTCTTCAAAAGAAGCTAAGGAAGTGATTGCAAATTACCTTCAAGAACATGGTATAGGGAAGAAAACTGTAAACTATAAATTAAGAGACTGGGTATTCTCAAGACAAAGATATTGGGGAGAACCTATTCCAATTGTACATTGTGAAAAATGCGGAGTGGTCGCTGTACCAGAGGATCAACTTCCAGTTACTCTTCCAGAAGTAGAATCCTATGAGCCTACAGGAACAGGAGAATCTCCACTGGCAGCTATTGAAGAATGGGTGAATACGACTTGTCCGAAATGTGGTTGCCCTGCTAAGAGAGAAACCAATACAATGCCTCAGTGGGCAGGTTCTTCATGGTATTTCTTAAGATATGCAGATCCTCATAATGATAAAGAACTCGTAAGCAAAGAAATGATGAAAAAGTGGCTGCCTGTAGATATGTATGTAGGCGGAATTGAACATGCAGTACTTCATCTGCTTTATGCCAGATTCTATACCAAATTCTTATATGATATCGGTGTAGTAGATTTTGAAGAACCCTTTAAACGTCTGTTTAATCAGGGAATGATTACGAAAAATGGAGCTAAAATGAGTAAATCCAAAGGGAATGTCGTATCTCCTGATGAATTGGTAGAAAAATACGGTGCGGACTCTCTTCGTATGTATGAACTTTTTGTAGGTCCTCCGGAATTAGATTCTGAATGGGATGACAGAGGTATTGACGGGGTGTATCGTTTCATTAATAAGGTTTGGAAACTGATTACAGAAAATAAGGATTCTTTAGTAGAAGCTACAAAAGAAATGGAAAGAACAAGACATAAATTAATTTATGAAATTACGACCAGAATGGAAGATTTCCACCTTAATACTGTAGTCAGTGGATTCATGGAATATACCAATAAGTTAGCAAACATTGCAAAAGCTTCAAATGGACTGGATAAAGGAACCATAGAAACGCTAATTGTACTATTAGCGCCATTTATTCCTCATGTTGCGGAAGAATTGTGGGAAATGACTGGCCACACAGAATCTGTATTCCAAGAAACATGGCCAACTTATGATGAACAAAAGATGAAAGAAGATTCCATTGAAATAGCTGTTCAGGTCAATGGAAAATTAAGAAGTACCATCGAAGTAGATATCAATGAGTCTAAAGAATCTGTATTAGAAAAAGCAAAAGCCTTGGTAGAAGGCAAATTAGACGGTAAAAATATCGTAAAAGAAATCTATGTACCAGGAAAAATTGTAAATCTCGTTGTAAAATAAATATAATAAGTAAAGAAAAGGAAAGACTTTTTATTTGGATAAGGTCTTTCCTTTTCTTATTATTTTTTTATGAATTACTAATGTAAACAATAAATAGAGTTCGTACATATTTTACACGAACATTGACCAAAATAATAAAGAAATAACTATTTTGGAGGGACAATTAATGAAGGTTAGAGATATAATGACTCAAAATATTCTTTCCGTAGATGAGGAAGAATCCGTTTTAAAAGCTTCTCAGATTATGAGAGATGCGAATGTGGGCGCTGTTCCTGTACGCAGTGGAGATGAAATCGTTGGCATCATTACAGATAGAGATATTATACTTCGCAATGTTGCAGATGGACAAGATGTTCAGAATACACCATGTAAAGAAGTGATGTCTTCAAATGTGGTAACATGTACTCCGGATATGGATGTAGATGAAGTAGCCAGGCTAATGGCAGAAAATCAAATTAGAAGAATTCCCGTAGTAGAGGATGGCAAAATCGTTGGAATGGTTTCTTTAGGAGACTTGGCTACCCAAAGGCAACTGCAGGATGAAGCAGAAGAAGCCCTAAAAAATATTTCAACACCAAGTATGCCGGATTATCAATAAAAGGTATGGTTAACGCCATACCTTTTATATTATAAAGGAGACTTACGATGGATGAACGAAAAATAAACTGGTTTCTAATCCTATTTGCCATTATTGGCATACCCATTCTCTATTATCTCAGCGAAAACAGTTGGATGTTAAGAGGAATGCTTTTAAACAGCGCGTTAGGAGGCATATTGAATCAGCCTCCAAAAGTAGCGTATGATTTAAATATTCGCTTAGAAAATCATATGATTAGCCGTATGAAAACCTATGAGGCCCAAGGGATTAAGAAAACCCTTAAAGATGTGGAATTTTACAAGGGGAAATTGGATATAAAAAATCCTATAAAAGAGACTACGCTAGAGTATATCCTCGAAGATGATGAGCAGAGATTGATTGTATTTAAAGATCAAGGCATTATAAAATATAATAGGCTTACTCATAAAGATACAAATATAAACACTAAAATTCCAAAAGAAAAGGCTATAGAAAGTGTAATGGAATTTATAGAAACCTTAAACCTGACTTGTAATCATCAAAAAAGCATTGTAGAAGACATACCAAACCAACGTATGTATCATATTCGATTTATTAATACTTTAGAAGGGATTTTAAATTATAGCTATTGTACTAAAGCGAATATAAACTATAGTGGAGAAATATTGGATTTAGAATGTTATCAACTTATTTATAAAGCCAGGCAAACGGTACCAGTCAAATCTATAAAACAAGCTTATGACGAATTGATAAAAATACCGATTGATGGAGAAAATCTTGAAATAGATATTAAACAAGCAGAATTAGTCTATACTTTAAATCCTGAAAATGAAAATATTCTTGTGGAACCAGCATATCGTTTTTTTGGTGAAATTGGCGGAGGAGGTACATTTGAATACTTTATTCCTGCAGTCGACAGATAATATATTTTATGTAAAAATATAGAAAAAATTTGAGAATTTTTCTTTTCTATATTGACAGGACTCCTATTTATGAATAATAATATAATAGTATTGTTTTAATCATTAATAGGAGGAGAATAGTGGTGTCAAAGAAAGAAACAGAATTTGATCGCTATGAGAGAATGAAGAGACTTCAGAAAGAAGCAGAAGCGCAAAAGAGAAAAGAGATGGAATTAGAAGCTGGAAGGAATAAAAAGAAGGGAAGAGTGAAGTTATCGAATACGACTGCTCGAAAAAAAGATTGGACCAGAGATTATGAAGCAGGATTTGATGAAGATGAATTCTATGAAGTATATTAATAATTTAATCAATTTTATTGTGATATAAAAAGCTATAGGGATTCCTATAGCTTTTATTACATATTCATCATTTGCATTATTTGAAGCAGAGTTTCAAATTTTTTTCTTTGATTCGGAGGAAGGGTTTCTTTCATTGCTTCCAAAATTGCCGCGCTTTGCTCTTTTGTTAACTTTTTATTGGATTTCTTTTTTTGTGCAGCGAGTTTAACAAGACTTTCTAATATTTCCTGATCTGATTTCCCTTTAAGGCTTTCCATTACAGCTTTCGCTTCTTTTATCATTTCCGGGTCCAATTCATTTAAAATATCCTTTCCCATAAAAAACCTCCTTCAATATAGAGAGTATTTTATCCAGGTCCCATTAACGTAGTCAACATATTAAGCATGTGCTTTTGGTTTTCGTTTAACATAGGAGACAGGGTTTGAATGAGTGTTTGTTTTTGATTGGATGATTGGGTATTGGTTTGAGGATTGACTGATTGATTAGTTCTTAAGGTATACATTTTTTTCATAAGTTCTCCTATATCAATAACTTTAGTCATCATATCTACCATATATTGTTTTTCTTCTGTGCAGTGAGGGCGGATGGAAGCTAACATATCTATTTTCCAATTGGGATTTGTTAAAAAACTGGTTGATGCTAAGGGGGGACTGTCATTTCTATATATGTCGATTACTTTTTTTAATTCCAGAAATTTAATAAAAACTCCAAGAATCCTCTGATGATCCACTTTCATATAGGGAATAGCAGCCTTTATTACTTTCATTTGAGGGGTGTGTACGGTTTCGTCAAATAAAATAGTAGAGGGAGAGTATATTTTAGGGGGATCACTTGTTACTTGAGGCGGATTATGTGCTGTATTATTCCCCATTAAATTTGAGAAGAGCTTTGCCGTTTCTATTAATTGAAGAATGTTCTTAGGCTCCTGATGGTTGTTATTTTCCGTATCTTGATTAACTTCAACTTCATCCTTATTTTCATCTTTGTCATTTACTTTAGCTTCATCCTTATCTTCATCACTCGCCATCAGGGTTTTAAACAGTTTTACCATTTCAAGGATTTTATCAGTATCCAATCCATCTTTGTCTTGATCTTCAGAAACTTCGGTAGGTGCTAGATTCTCCTCATACATAGGGCTGCCTCCTCTGTTCTGTATATAAAAATACATTTGTTAATTTTATAGTTATAATAAACTTATGTACAAACCAGTAAAAACATGACAATCTTTACTGGTTTGTTTTTTGCAAATTAGTATTTGCTTTATGAGTGGGGGATAGGTCTATTACAAATAAGACATAGAATAAGATAAGAGCAAAGAAAAGTTTTTCATCTGTTAATATATTGTCTGGATCAAATAAAAGCAGCAAAAAGAACAAAAAAACCATTTCATTTAGAAGATACATTTTTTCATTTTTCATCCAATCACCTGCTTACTTATAAAATTTCTAGATTATTATATGATAAACGTAATGGAACGGTTCATATAATAATACAACAAAGAATTAACAGATTTTTACTTTTCGTCATACATTGGTATAAGAAGATTTTAATGAATAGTCTAGGAGGG
>JAAYMW010000187.1 GCA_012521175.1 Candidatus Epulonipiscium sp. | reverse complement strand
AGGGAATATTTATTGCCGTATAAAGAAGCCGCGGCTCCTAAAATTCTGGAAGCGGTAAAGCTCCCCTGTCCCCCTCTTCCATGCCATCTGATTTCAATCATTATATCCTCCATTCTGCAGTTTTTGCCTTTTCTCTTAATGTCGAAAGCCTTTTTAGAGCTTCTTTTAGTGTATCCGTCTTTTTGGCAAAATGAAAACGAATTAAGTGATTCACATCTTCTTTAAAAAAACTGGAGCCAGGAACAGCGGCTACCCCTACTTCTTTAGCCATCCACTCACAAAACACTGTATCGCTAGAGGCTCCAAATTCTGAAATATCCACTAAAACATAATAAGCTCCCTGAGGTTCTGTGTATTTAAGCCCCAACTCATCTAAACCTTTTAAAAATAAATTCTTTTTCTCCGTATAAAGTTTTCTTAAATCTTTATAATACTCATCCGAAAAATGAAGGGCTGTTACCGCTGCTTCCTGCAATGGCGCTGCTGCACCCACTGTAAGAAAATCATGGACCTTACGGACATTTTCAATCACCTCAGAAGGACCTATCACATATCCAAGTCTCCATCCCGTAATGGAATACGTCTTTGAAAGAGAGCTGCAGGAAATGGTTCGCTCAAACATTCCCGGCAAAGAAGCAAAATAAATATGTTCATGGGGTTCAAAAACGATATGTTCATAGACCTCGTCTGTAATAACAAAAACATCGTATTCTACTGCCAATTCTGCAATAAACTCCAGTTCTTCCCGTGTAAAGACTTTACCTGTGGGATTGGAAGGATTGCAGAGAATAAGGGCCTTTGGATTTTGTTCAAAGGCTTTTTTAAGTTCTTCCTTGTCAAAATGAAACGTCGGTGGATAAAGAGGTACATAAATGGGTTCTGCTCCGGCAAGAATCGTATCCGCTACATAATTCTCATAAAAGGGAGAAAAGACGATGACTTTATCCCCTGGTTTACAGGCTGTCATCATAGCTGCCATCATGGCTTCTGTACTTCCGCAGGTGACAACGACTTGCGTATCCGGATCGATTGGAATACCCATATATTTTGTTTGCTTTTTAGCAAGGGCTTCTCTGAAGTTTTGCGCTCCCCAGGTAATGGAATATTGATGGGGTCCTTCATCTCCAACCTTTTTTAATGCTTTAAGCAGTTCCTCTGGCGGATCAAAGTCCGGAAAACCTTGAGACAAATTGACTGCCCCATAACGATTGGCTATTCGTGTCATCTTTCTGATGACGGATTCTGTGAAAAAATCCAGACGGTTACTTACTTGCGGCATATTATTTTCCTTCTTTCTATTTTATCTTAAATCAATAAATCGCTTCGCCTTATGGGTCGCTCTTGGAAGAGCACCCTCTTTAAGTATCACCACTTCTTTAGGCTTAACCCCTAATCTTGCTTTAATGTTTTGAGATACCTTCTCTGCCAAAGCTTCATTACTGATGGATACATCAGCAAACTTTTCTACTTCCACTTTAAATTTGGTGGTAAAGTTTTCAGAAAGGGCATAAACTCTGTATTCTCCGGTTAATTCCTTAATGTTTCGAACGATAAATTCTATATCGCTGGGGAAAATATTCACCCCCGATACAATAAGCATATCATCCAGTCTGCCTACAATTTGAATTCTTCCATGGGTGCGGCCGCATCCGCATTTTTCTCTGTTGACGATGGCAATATCCCCCGTTCTGAAGCGAATCATGGGTCTTGCCTGTTTTCTTAGGGTGGTAAGCACCAGTTCCCCTCTTTCTCCATCCTTTACAGGCTTCAGGGTTACGGGGTCTATCACTTCCATATAAATCTGGT
>JAAYMW010000186.1 GCA_012521175.1 Candidatus Epulonipiscium sp. | reverse complement strand
TTAAAAAAGCGGATAGAATCTATCCGCTTCAAATACACCTTAAAGAGTAAGCACAAATCACAATATCACTATGATGCACTTTCTCATCTAATCATGTATTAACCCTGTCGGCTTTGCGCGCAAGGTGAGAAACGGATGTTTCTACTTTTTTAATTAATAATATAATTAATAATATCTTAAACAAAGATATCACTATTCTATAGAATTGTCAAGTCCTTGTACATCAATTTTTTTAGATGCTATTTCTTCTTTAATTTTTTCGATGAAATCAGATAAAGCTTGTGGCCCTTCATCGCCTTTAGCACGGCTTCTGACTGCCACTTTATTTTCTTCCTGCTCCTGTTGACCTACAATGAGCATATATGGCACCCTTTGCAGTCTTGCTTCTCTTATCTTATAGCCAATTTTTTCTGCTCTATAATCCGCTTCTACTTTTATGCCATTCTTCTCCAATTGTTCAACGACACTTTGAGCATAATCATGATATTTTTCAGAGATAGGTAAAACCTTAACTTGTACTGGAGCAAGCCATGTTGGAAAAGCTCCTGCAAAATGTTCAATTAAAATACCAATAAATCTTTCTATACTTCCGAATACCACTCTATGAATCATAACTGGGCGATGTTTTTCTCCATCTTGACCAACATATACCAAATCAAAACGTTCTGGCATTTGGAAATCCAATTGAATTGTTCCACACTGCCATGTTCTGCCCAGACAGTCTTCTAGATGGAAGTCAATCTTAGGGCCGTAGAATGCCCCGTCCCCTTCATTCACTATATAATTATAGCCTTTTTCCTCTAAAACTTCTCTTAATGCAGTGGTTGCTCTTTCCCAATCTTCATCGCTTCCCATACTGTCTTCAGGTCTTGTGGAAAGTTCAACATGATACTTGAATCCAAAAACATTATAAAATTCATCAATAAGATTGATTACATTTTTAATCTCATCTTTAATCTGCTCAGGCAACATAAAGATATGTGCATCATCCTGCGTAAAGTTACGCACTCTCATAAGGCCATGAAGCGCACCGGATAATTCATGACGATGAACCAGTCCAAGCTCTGCCAGTCTAACAGGCAGGTCTCTATAAGAATGCATTTTTGTTTTATAAACAAGCATTCCACCGGGGCAGTTCATTGGTTTTACCGCATAATCTAAATCATCAATTTTTGTTACGTACATATTGTCTTTGTAATGATCCCAGTGTCCTGAACGATGCCATAATTCCTGATTTAAAATAATAGGTGTACTGATTTCCTGATATCCTGCTGCTTTATGTTTTTCTCTCCAATACTCTATTAATGTATTTCTAAGTTCCATTCCTTTAGGCAGGAAGAATGGGAATCCTGGGCCTTCTTCCATCATTGCAAAAAGTTCTAATTCTTTTCCAAGTTTTCTATGGTCTCTTTTCTTAGCTTCTTCTAATTTATTGAGGTACTCATCCAAATCTGCTTTCTTAGGGAATGAAGTTCCGTAAATTCTTGAAAGCATTTTGTTTTTTTCATTGCCTCTCCAGTAAGCTCCTGCCACAGATAAGAGTTTAAAAGCCCTCACTGGTTTTGTAGACATAAGGTGTGGTCCAGCACACAAATCTACAAATTCACCTTGTTTATAAAAAGAGATAACTGCATCTTCAGGAAGATCGTTAATTAATTCAACTTTATAGTCTTCTCCTTTTTCTTGCATTAATTGAATTGCCTCATCCCTTGGCAATTCGAATCTCTCGATTTGCAAATTTTCTTTTACAATATTCTTCATTTCTTTTTCGATCTTCTCTAAATCTTCGGGACTAAAAGCTTGTTCTGTATCAAAATCATAGTAAAATCCATCTTGAATAGAAGGACCGATGGCTAACTTTACATTTGGGAATAATCTTTTTACAGCCTGAGCTAATATATGGGAGGTTGTATGATGGAAAGCATCTTTTCCTTCTTCATCATTAAAAGTTAAAATACTTAATTCACAGTCCTCTGTAATGGGCGTTCTTAGATCTACCCTCTCATTATTTATAAATCCTGCACAGGCAACTCTTGCTAATCCCTCACTTAAATCCTGTGCAACTTCGATAACAGTTATACCTGATGGGTACGCTTTCACAGTTCCATCTTTTAATCTGATATTAACCAATTTCCATTCTCCTTTCGTATAATAAATGTACAATATTAAATATAAAATTAAATATAAAAAAACTCCCGTCCTCTTCATTGCGAAAAGGGACGAGAGTATTGCTTCTCCCGCGGTTCCACCCTTATTGTTTCATTGGAAACCACTTTAACGAACGATTGTAACGGCATCACCGAACCGGATTAGGGTCTCTTAGAGGTGGTCTTCATCAAATTCCGTTTAAAGATACTCTCAGCTAATATATCTTCTCTCTGTAAACTTCCCTTTGATTACTCTTCTCTTCATCGAGTTCAACAATATATAGTTTTCACAATTATAACATCTCCACACATTTTGTCAAGAAGCCAAATTCTTATACATGGAGAAATTAATTGATTTCATTGGAGTTTAAACAAAATTCACATTTAGGACAAAGTGTTACTTTGCCTTGAAAAATATTGCTTATGGTTTCAATAAGCGGTTTATTTTGTATGGCTTCATAATGATGAATGATGATTTGCCTGGGTGCAATAGTAATCAGCGTACTGACGAGTAAATCATCATAATTGATCTCTTTATCACTAAAATCTTGTCTAAATTCTTCTTTACATCGCTCTGTAATGTCATTTTTGTCTTTATCGTAAATCTTAAAGCGCCCTTCTTTAATGCCTACAACATGAATGATTTCCTCTTTCATTTCTTGTACATCTACAAAATACTTTAATAACCTTAGAAACTCTTTGTATTCTTTTTGTGTTTCATATTCACTAACGATATGATTAACAACCATTTCTAATCTTTCTCTGTAATCTTTTAAACGGAATAGTATAAAACCTTCTAATAAAAATTCATTGCTATCGTCAAAAAAGTCTATAAGACTATCCAAAATTTCTTTTCTGCAAGAATAATTCAGGGCTTTTGTATCTTCGTGATTTTCTTTCTCATAAAAAAATGTTTTGACCATTTCAAGTATTTTTATCCGTTCAAAGGATGAGTATTTTTGAAATTTCACTTCTAAAATTTCTTTGACGATTTCAAAACGAATAAAATCTAAAATGAGATTTGTCAAAGCACTACTTGTATGCAGCTTTAGTGCATCACTGAAAAAAAAGTTATAGTTTTTTGCTAAGACCTCATCGTCAATCTTATAATATAAGAAAGTAATATCCCCTTTTTTTGCAATAGTGTAGGTGGGAATTAAAGCTTTTGGCGTTATTTTATTAAATTCTAATGTAAGATACTCTTTAATTTTATTTATATTTGTATATGCCCCTATAGTAAGCACTATCATAAATGGTCACTCGCTTTCATAAGAATTCCTCCCACCTAGATGCTAAGGCTACATCACAACCGAGGTACTCTATCGTTTATAGTATATGCAATAACAAAACATGGGTTACATTGTCCTTATAGATTTGGAAAAGTCACCATTGTACTTCTTTCCTTGTTGAACTTATTTTATTTTATCATATATGCTAAATAAGAACAATTATCGTGTTAAATCATCAATAATCTTTTTTAAATCAGTATCCTCAAAAATATAATTTTTATTACAAAAATGACATTTTAATTCTGCTTTTTGATCTTGTTCCAAAATTTCTCTTAAATCTTTTAATCCAATGCTAATCAATGCCTTCTCTACTCTTTCTCTGGAACAATTACAATAAAAACGCGTTGGAATCTTATCCATTATTATAATATCTCCCAATAAAAGCTTAAGAATGTCCTCCGGTTGTTTTCCTTCTTCTAAAAGCTGAGTCACAGATGATATACTTCTTAATCCATTTTCTAAATTTTGAATGGTTTCTTCTTCCGCTTCAGGTAAAAGTTGAACGATAAAACCTCCAGCTTGTTTAATAGAATAGTCCCTGTCAACCAATACCCCTAGGGCGACAGCAGAAGGAGTTTGTTCAGAGTTTGCAAAATAATACGTCAAATCTTCTGCTATTTCTCCCGAAACCAAATTAATCTGCCCCAGGTAAGGTTCTTTTAAACCTAAATCCTTAATTACCGTAAGGGTACCTTCTCCAATAGCTCCGCTTACATCTAATTTCCCAACAGAATTTAAAGGAAGGTCTACAACCGGATTATAAGGATAACCTTTCACATTTCCCTTCATATCAGCAGTTACTACAAGTCCCTGCAAAGGACCATTCCCTTTTATTTGAAGCGTAATTAAATCTTTTTCACCTTTTAACATTTGCCCCATCATCGCTGATGCAGTCAGAAGTCTGCCTAATGCAGCCGATACTACAGGACTTGTTCTATGAATTTTACTTGCTTCATCCACAAGATGCGTCGTGACTGCCGCAAAAGCGCGAATTTGTTTCTTGGCATCTGTTGCCCGAATGATATAATCTTCCATATATTTAACCTCCTATAATTGCTTCCCTTTTTCTCTTACAACAAAATAAATTCTCTCGCTATTTTCTTTTGGTGCTTCAAAGGTATATGCATCATATACAGCTAAAAACTCCATCCCAGCCTCTTCTATCAAAGACATTATGTCCTCTACAGAGTACATTCTTTCATAATGAATTTCTTCAAATTTTGAATAATATTCTATTCCCGGCTGTTTAATAAAAAGAGTAAGCTGATACTCATTAATCTTATCTTCTTCACTATAAAAATTCTCCCAGATATAAGAGGCCTCCTCTAAATTCTCGGCAAATGTATTTTCTCCTAATATATATTTGTACTTATACTCTGTATTAAGGTCAAAAATAAAAAGTCCTTTAGGATTAAGGTAGTTATTTACCCACTTGAAGGTTTGAAGCAATCCTTCTCTATCTACAACATAATTTAGACTGTCACAAACACTGATAATGCAATCAACCGTTCCGTATAATTCAAATTCTCTCATGTCTTGCAGAAGGTATAGAATATCCACATTGTTTCTAAGCGCTTTTTCTCGCGCTATTGCCAACATATTTTCTGACGCATCTATTCCAATCATCTCTATGCCCTTTTTAGCAAAAAGAGTGGTTACGCTACCCGTCCCACAGCCTAATTCTGCCATCAGCTTGGGAGAACAACCGAATTTTCTCCAGATTTCCTCAATATATTCAACCCATTCATCATAGGGCACTTCTTTCATAAACAAATCATAAACCTGAGCAAAGGTCTGATATGCTTCCACCATTTCACCTTCCTATCTGGTGCTTCTCACCATTGTTGCACTCACTTATTATAAAACAATGGTCAGAAATTGCAACAGGCTCAGAATTAATTCTGAGCCTGTTGTTTCATTGCTTTTTTTCTTTTAGTCATTAATCCACCAATTCGCCCTGTTTCCTTTGCAGTTAAGGACTTCCATCCGCCTTCTTTAACCTTGTCCAATAAGCCAAGTTCAGAGGCAATCTCATATTTTAGTTTATCGTCTTCGGTCATAGGCTTATTTTTCTTCGTTTCTTTAGTACCCTTATTCATCTCATCACTCCTTACATTAAGAAGTATGTATAGGTCTCTACCAAAATATACATTATAATAAGAAAATGTTTTCGAAAAATATTTGACATACGCACAATTGAATGATATTATATATGAAACTTCATAAATTTTGCAAGATAGAGGCGCATTTTTCAAGAGTATATATATGGATGTATGTAGGTACAGTTGAAGTATATAGAAAGGGGAAAATGCCGAAGGAGAAAAATCCTACAGTTTTTCGTCCTGGTTGTGTAGTGAATAACTGCACGACTGTCATCAATAATGTATAATAATTGATGGAGAGCTATCTGTTAAATGGTTTGTATGATGGAATTTATAGTATACTAATTGGGTCGTATGCTATCTATAGTCATTTATACAATCGCATTCACAGTTGGCTAACGCCAGCTTTTTTATTTTCACAAAACAAAATAAATGTCTTAATAAATTTTTAAGGAGGACTATTAATGAAAAAGATTAATTTAGCTGTTGTAGGTGCTACTGGAATGGTTGGAAGAACTTTTCTAAAAGTACTTGAAGAAAAAGATCTCCCCATCGAAAATTTTTACCTTTTTGCTTCAGCACGTTCTGCTGGTACTAAAATAACTTTTAAAGGAAAAGAATACACTGTTGAAGAATTAACAGAAACCTCTTTTGACCGCGGAATCGATATTGCTTTATTTTCTGCTGGAGGTGGCACCAGTCTAAAGTACGCTCCAATTGCTGCAAGTAAAGGCTGTGTTGTAGTAGACAACAGTTCTGCCTGGAGAATGAATCCTGAAGTACCTCTTGTGGTACCTGAAGTTAATCCTGAAGATATTAAACTCAATAAAGGAATTATTGCTAATCCAAATTGTTCTACTATTCAGGCAGTTGTAGCATTAAAACCTTTACATGAATATTATACTATTAAACGCATTGTATATTCAACTTATCAAGCAGTTTCCGGTGCGGGAATGGGTGGATGGACCGACCTTGAAGAAGGATTAAAAGGAAATCCTCCAAAGAAATTCCCTCATCCAATAGCGAATAACTGTATTCCACATATAGATGTATTCACGGAAAATGGTTATACAAAAGAAGAAATTAAAATGATTCAGGAAACAAGAAAAATTCTTCATGACCAAAATCTAAAGATCACTGCTACAACCGTTCGTGTTCCTGTATTTAACAGCCATAGTGAATCCATTAATGTTGAATTTGAAAAACCTTTTGAACTCAACGAATTGGTGGAAATCTTGAAAAAAGCCCCAGGTATAGTCGTACAAGATGATCCTGCAAATAATGTATATCCTCTTGCTACCAATGCTACTGGAAGGGATGAAGTATTTGTTGGAAGAATTCGCAGGGATGAAAGTGTTGAAAGTGGTGTGAACCTTTGGGTTGTGGCTGACAATATCAGAAAAGGTGCTGCATCTAATGCTGTTCAGATTGCTGAACTGTTAATTAAAGATATGCAATAAGAAAGGATGGTTTATATGGAGATTTTCAGAGGTTCTGGCGTTGCAATCGTTACCCCTTTTAAAGAAAACGGCGATGTAAATTACGAGCTTCTAGGAGACCTTATAGAGTTCCAAATTCAAAATAATACTGATAGTATCATTATCTGTGGTACCACAGGAGAATCTTCCACTTTAAATGATCATGACCATTTAGAATGTATTAGATTTGCTGTGGATAAAATAAATAAACGGGTTCCCGTTATAGCCGGAACAGGCAGTAATGATACTGAACACGGAGTATTTTTAACCAAAAAAGCAAAAGAATTAGGTGCGGATGCATGTCTTCTGGTTACTCCGTATTATAATAAAACTACTCAAAAAGGTTTAATAGAACATTATACTTACATTGCTAAAAAAGTAGATATCCCTTTAATATTATATAATGTTCCTTCAAGAACCGGTTTGAATATCGCTCCAAAAACCGCCTTTGAATTATCTAAAATAGATACAATTGTTGCAATTAAAGAAGCCAGTGGCAATATATCTCAAGTTGCAGAATTAATCAATTTATGTGGTGACAATCTTGATGTATATTCTGGAAACGACGATCAAATCGTTCCTATCCTTTCTTTAGGAGGAAAAGGTGTTATATCCGTTCTTGCAAACATAGCACCAAAACAAACCCATGATATGGTTCAGTACTATTTAGATGGCAATGTTGAAGAAAGTAGAAAAATTCAGATTCAAATGATTCCTTTAATCAAAGCTCTATTTTGTGAAGTGAATCCTATTCCTGTTAAGGCCGCTTTAGAGCTTATGGGATATCCTGTTGGTTCTTGCAGAATGCCTCTCACTTCTATAGAAGATAATCATTTGGAACTACTGAGAAAAGAAATGAAAAACGTAGGATTACTTGGGTAGACTAAAAAGTGCAGAGGTATTTCCCCTGCACTTTTTTCGAAAGGAGATTAGATATGATAAAAATCATTATGCACGGTTGTAACGGAAAAATGGGTCAAGTAATTTCTTCATTAGTTGAAGACAATGATGACTGTATGATAGCAGCTGGAATTGATCCAAATGTAAACAAGCCAAATCCTTATCCCGTTTTCAATAAAATTAGCGATTGTGAGATTCTCGCAGATGTCATTATTGACTTTTCTACTGCAACGGCAGTAAAACCTCTGTTGGAATATGCCCTGGAAAGAAAACTCCCTGTAGTTGTGTGCACTACAGGATTGTCAGAAGGCGATATCGACTTTATTAAAAAATCATCAACAAAAATCCCCATATTCTTTTCTGCAAATATGTCCCTCGGAATTAATTTATTAATCAGCCTTGTAAAACGTGCTTCAGAAATATTATCCGATGCAAATTTCGATATTGAAATTATTGAAAAGCACCACAATCAAAAAATAGATGCTCCCAGCGGAACGGCTCTTGCATTAGCGGATGCCATCAACGAGGCATTAGATCATCAATATGTATACAAATATGATAGACATAGTGAGCGCAAAAAACGAGATAAGAAAGAAATCGGTATCCATGCTGTAAGAGGTGGTACAATAGTAGGCGAACATTCGGTGATATTTGCCGGTAAGGATGAAATCATCGAATTAAATCATACGGCAATGTCAAAAGAAGTGTTTGCAGTGGGTGCTCTAAAAGCAGCAAAATTTTTAGCTGGGAAAGCCCCCGGATTGTATAATATGGATAATCTTATTAATGAATAAGGAGCGCATACCTGCGTTCCTTTAGAATTCTATACCTTTTCTTGCTTCAATTCCTTGATTAAAAGGATGTTTTACTGCTTTTATTTCTGATATATAGTCTGCTCTTTCTTTAATCCCTTCAGAGAGTTTTCTTCCAGTAAGTATCACTTCCATTTCTTGTGGCTTACGGTCTAATAAATCACATATTTCCTTTTCGCTAATAATATTATTTTGAATAGCTGCTAATATCTCATCTAATATGAGTATGTCACATTCTCTTGTATCCAAGACTTTCTTAGCAAAGTTCATTCCATTTATGATTTCAGTGCTTAATTCCTTTTTTTCTTCTTCATTAAGATTCCAGAAAAAATCCCGAGGTTTCTCGAAGCGAAACACTTTAAAATCTGGCTCCAGCTTTTTTAAGGTCTCAATTTCACCTGTAGAAGATGACTTTAAAAACTGTATCATAATCACTTTTAAACCTTGTCCAATTGCCCTTATTCCTTGTCCAATAGCTGCTGTTGTTTTGCCTTTTCCTTCGCCGCAATAAACCTGAATCAAACCTAAATTCATTGTTTTCACCTCACTATTCACATTATAGTCCCATATACCTATGATTTCAATTATTATTTCATCTATTGATCTATTTGCAAATAAGAAAAACATCTTTTTACGATCATAATAAAAAGATGTTTTTCTTGTGTCCAGAATTATGAATTTCTATTATTATGAATAATTAATATCACTGGTCATCTCATCCTGATTATTATCATCTTCATCTACTACTTCCATTTTAGAAATTGAAACTTCATAGGCAACTTTAGTAATCAGTTCACCATTATCCAGCTTTTTCTGATAATTTCGGCTCTGAATTCTTCCCCAGATCCTTAAATGATCTCCAACCTTCAGATATTGTGCATATTTTGCATTTCTTCCCCATGCGATGCAAGGGATATAGTCAGACTTATGATAGGAGCGATTAACCGCAAGTAGCATGTCTGTTATTTCCCTTCCAAATGGAGTTGTTCTATAAATAGGTTCTTTACATATAAATCCATCCAGAAATATTTGATTTTCATATTTGATTTCTTCTCGATTTTCTATAAATTCTATGTCAAGTGTAAAAATCGTAAGTATCAATCGATTTTTACCTTGATCATATTGATTGTACGAACGGAACTGACCTTTAATTTCAACTATTTCATTTAACAATGTTTTTTTGTCGGCCAAAAGGCGTTCTGAAATCGTTACAGGAAGTGTATCTGAAATCTCACTTAATCGAGGTACATCTACCATAAAGGTATAGAAACCCTCTCCATAAACTCGATGACTAAATTGGATATCTTCAACCACTTTCCCTACAATCGTTACTTGGTTATTCTGTACAAGACGTTCAGTCACTAGCCTCACCTCTCCCTTATTATCCTTATGTTCTTTGATAACTTTTTCTATCACTATCATCTTTATTCCCAGTTTTCTTGTTTTAGAAGTATTTTTTTATAAGTATTTTATCAGGGATAAGAACATCATTAATCATTGCAGCAGTAACAGCTGCTAAAGCACTATATACTTCTTGATCATTGTTGAGAGGCAGCGTAATTGAAAACTCCTGGGGCTCTAACTCTCTACCACTAAAAGTAGTTAATGTCCTTTGTACACAGCATTGAACCCGTTTGTTGAATTCCTCCTCCTGTATACTAGAAGCCGTTATACTTGCTTTTGAATTAAAACCGTAAGTAATTAAATGGGTTTTGTTTCCTTTTAATAATTTAAAAATACTTCTGTCGTCTGCATTGACAATACTTACAGCATCTTTAGACAAGGTAAAAAATAATCTTCTTTCACCGGAATATAAAGCTTTGCATTTATAATCTTCTTCACTTCTTCCTATGGTATAAATCAGAATATCAAAATCAATATCCGAAAACCAATTATTGATGATCCCTTCTTCTGTTATTTTAACAATAAGCATCTCAATATTACTTTTACTTAGTACATGAATATAATCTTGAAAAGAAACTTCTCTACTATGCAAACACATACTTAAATCCATATCCTTAAGTACGCTGACCTTCATTCCCGAACTTTTACATAACTGAGCCAATACATTAATAGCAGCCGTTTTCCCATGGTTTCCAAGTATGCCTACCTTCACCATATAAAAGCTCCTTTTTTGTCGAAATTCGATAATCTTAGTTTTCGTATTATTGCCTATTGTTATGTATATTTTTCGTCAAAATCTCCCCTTGAATTTCTGTATATATATGAATCAATTGGTAATCGTAACAAAATAAAAAACAACATCTATTGAACAAAACATAAAACTACATATTGCATATTTTGAAAATAATGATACAATATATAGTACAATATATCCAAATTATGGGGGAAAAAATAATGAATCTTAGTAATTTACTTTTTCGCTATTACACAAAGGAATTAGAAAACTCATCTAAAACAGTATATGATTTGTTTCGATGGAAAACCGTCGACATAAAAATCAAAGACTATAACACAGGAAAAACAATAATAAACATGGAAAATTTAGAATTTCCTGAGCATTATTCACAATCCGCCTGTGATATTATTGCAAGCAAATATTTTAGAAAAAAAGGAGTTCCTAATGACAGGGGTTATGAATACTCTTTAAAACAAGTTGTACATAGAATGGTATCCTTCTGGGTGGAAGCAGCTCTTGATGAAGGTTTATTTGATGAATCCAAAAAAGATATAGTCTATGACGAATTAGCCTTTATGATGCTGAATCAGATGTGGGCGCCCAATAGCCCTCAGTGGTTTAATACCGGCTTAAAAATGGCCTATGGTATTGATGGACCTCCTCAAGGGCACTATTATTATGATGAAAAATTGAACGATGTAGTTCTTTCAAAAGATGCTTATACAAGAACTCAAGGCTCTGCTTGTTTTATTGTAAGCGTTGAAGATTCTTTACTTGGAGAAAAATCCCTTACGGATCAATTAGTTACTGAAACGCGCTTATTTAAATATGGATCCGGTGTCGGAAGCAACTGGTCTTCCATTAGAGCAAAAGGGGAACCTCTCTCAGGAGGTGGAAAATCTTCAGGGCTTCTTAGTTTCTTAAAAGTATTTGATCGCAATGCCGGTGCAATCAAATCCGGAGGAACCACCAGAAGAGCTGCAAAGATGAATGTATTAGATATGGACCACCCTGAGATAGAGGGCTTTATAACCTGGAAAGCAAAAGAAGAGGATAAAGTGGTTGCCCTGGGCAAAATGGGTTACTCCACTCACTTTGATGGTGAAGCCTATGAAACTGTATCAGGTCAAAATGCAAATAATTCTGTGCGCATACCTGATGCATTTATGAACTTATTAGACGATGAAAATGCTACATGGACTTTAAAAGGAAGAATTGATTCCAGCATTAATAGTGAAGTATCTGTTTCAAAACTTTGGAACGATATTGCTTACTCTGCATGGAGATGCGGGGATCCTGGCGTTCAATTCGATGATACCATTAATGCCTGGCATACTTGTCCTGCCGGAGAAGACGGAAAGATAAATGCAAAACATAATAGAATCAATGCAAGCAATCCTTGTTCAGAATATATGTTTTTAGATGATACGGCGTGTAATCTCGCGAGTATTAATATTGTAAAATATTATGACGCTGAAAAAGATATTTTTGATCTAGAAGGGTACCTCCACAGCATAAAAATGATCCAAATCGTACTGGAAGCAACCATCCACTGGGGACAATTCCCTACAAAGGATATTGCAAGAAAATCCTATCACTTTAGAACAACAGGCTTAGGCTTAACCAATCTTGGAGCACTCTTTATGTTAATGGCAAAACCCTATGACTCTACGGAATCAAGAAATATTGCAGCTTCATTAATGAGTATATTAACTGGTTATTCTTATTACATTTCTTCTTTATTTGCCAAAGAAGTAGGGCCATTTACTTACTTTGATATCAATAAAGAAGCTATGCTCAGAGTTATTGGTAATCACTACAAAGCAGCTAACTATGATGAAAGTGAAAAGGATTTTGATGGTCTAAATTATAAGCCATTCGTAATAGACCATAAGCTTCTTATTAATGAAGGTTATAAAAATGTTTCCGACTGCTTAAAAGAAATATGGAAAAAAACATTAAAAAGTGGAAAAGCCAATGGTTTTAGAAATGCCCAGGTTTCTGTACTTGCCCCAACGGGGACAATTGCCTTTGCTATGGATTGTGCAACAACTTCCTCAGAACCCTTCTTTAGCCATGTTGTGTATAAAAAGCTTGTTGGCGGCGGAAGCATGGAAATTATTAATCCAATTATCCCTATAACCCTGAAGAAGCTTGGATACGCAAAGGATCAAATTGATGACATTGTCAATTATGTATTAAGAAAAGAAAACAGAAATGGCTTTGATATTATCGTTGATGGAAAAATTGAGGGCGCTCCTCACCTTAAAGAAGAACATTATCCAATATTTGATACAGCAAATCGCTGTGGTACAGGTAAAAGATTTATAGCTCCCGAAGGGCATGTGAAAATGATGGGGGCATTAACGCCTCATATTTCAGGAGCTATCAGTAAAACTGTAAATTTACCTAATGATGCCACTATAGAAGATATTAAAGCGATTTATCAATTGTCCTGGAAATTAGGTGTTAAAGCCATAGCACTTTATAGAGACGGCTGTAAAGCCTCACAGCCTCTTAACACAACAATTGACCATGAAAAAGAAACGAAGATAGAAGATTTAACTTATCAAGAACTATTAGAATATGCCAAAAACAAACAAATCGAATATAAACCAATTAGAATTAAACCTACAGGTATTCGTAACGCCCATGTGCACGAAGCTGAAATAGGTGGATTAAAGCTATATATCACAACTTCTTTCTATGAAGACGGAAGGCTTGGAGAATTGTACGTTGCCGCCGGACGACAAGGTTCTCTTGTGAAAGGATTACTGGACAGTTTATCTACCACAATTTCAGAAATGCTCCAATATGGTGTTCCTGCTAAAGATATTGCTAAAATGTATCGTGGTCAAAAATATGAGCCCAGTGGTTTTGTAGGACGGCATCCTTATATAAAAAGTGCGGATTCGATTTCTGATTTAATCAGTAAAATTATTGAAATCGAGTTAGGAGATTATTCCCACTGTCAAATCAAACCTGATGAAACGCATTCCATACTGAATAACCATACTACACCTACTACTCCTCAACCAATAAACACTAACAGTGAAATCA
>JAAYMW010000185.1 GCA_012521175.1 Candidatus Epulonipiscium sp. | reverse complement strand
AGTCATTAAAACTGATTATTTATTTTATATTTTGTTAATAATATATAATAATCATAAATTTCCAAAAAATACATGAAAAAATTATTTGCATTTGTTATAATAACAATACAACTATCTTCAATATTATAAGAAGGGTGATTGATATGAAACTAGAGGGAAAAGTAGTGGTTGCACAGGGTGGAGGACCCACCGCCGTTATTAATCAGTCTCTTGTGGGTGTTGTACTGGAATCAAGAAAATTTCCGCAGATTACAAAAGTATACGGAGCAGTAAACGGTGTAGCAGGAATTATTAATGAAGACTTTGTGGATTTAACCCAGGAAACAACCAATAATTTGGAACAAGTAGCAAGAACACCTTCGTCTGCATTACTTTCTACGAGAGATAAGCCGGATGAAAAATACTGCAAAGAAATCTTTAATGTTTTAAAAGCCCATGATGTAAGATATTTTTTCTATATTGGCGGCAATGATTCTGCCGATACAGTTCGCATAGTAAATGAAAATGCTAAAAAATCAGACTATGAATTCAGGGCAATACATATCCCAAAGACCATTGATAATGACTTAGTGCTTAACGACCATACCCCAGGTTACGGTTCTGCTGCCAGGTTTGTGGCACAGGCATTTATGGGAGCTAACTTAGACAATAGGGCTCTTCCAGGGATATATATTGGTGTTGTTATGGGAAGACATGCAGGATTTTTAACGGCAGCCGCATCCCTGGCACAGAAATATCCTGATGATGGCCCTCATCTTATTTATCTGCCGGAACGACCATTTAGCCTTGAAAAATTTATAATGGATGTTAAAGAAATGTATAATAAATACGGAAGATGTGTTGTTGCCGTTTCTGAGGGCATACAGGATGAAAAAGGAGTGCCTATTATTACTAAATTAACACAGGATATAGAAAAAGATGCCCATGGAAATATACAGCTTTCCGGAACAGGGGCGTTGGGTGACTTACTTGCCAGTCAAATTAAAGCACATTTAAATATCAGCAGGGTTCGTTCAGATACATTGGGCTATTTGCAACGTTCATTTATGGGCTGTGTTTCGGATATAGATCAGTATGAAGCAAGAGAAGTGGGGGAAAAAGCTGCTCAATATGCCATCTGGTACAATGTAGATGGTTCAATCACCATTCAAAGAACAGGTTTTTATTCTGTTAATTATGAACTAAGAAAATTAGAAGAGATTGCAGGAAAGACAAAGGTTATGCCTGATGAATTCATTAATGCGGCAGGAAACAATGTAACGGATGCCTTTAAATTCTACGCTCGTCCTCTGGTTGGCTCAGGATTCCCGGCAGCCCATAGAATTAGAGCACCGAAGGCGCCAAAGATTTTACATAATTTAAGAGAAAGATCCTGCGAATAGAATATTTTACCAAGTGATGTACCGAGGTACATCACTTTTTGTCTTTTTTTAAATTCTTTTATTTTTTTTAACTTGTGATATAAATCACTGATTTAATACAAAAAATCCTCTATCATATACTTAAGCAAAAAACATACTAAACATGTATGAATTATATAAAAAGAATTTATGAGGGAGGACGAAATATGTCAAATATGTTTTGTTATCAATGTCAAGAAACTGCTAAAGGAAGTGGATGTACTGTAAGAGGGGTATGTGGAAAAACCGCAGATGTATCTAATCTTCAAGACTTATTAATTTATACACTTAAAGGAATCTCAATGTATGCTACTGAAGGTAGAAAAGTAGGCGTAGAAAATAAAGAAGTCAATAAATTCATTATGGAAAATTTATTTGCTACAATTACTAATGCAAATTTCGACAGAACTGATTTTATCAAACGTATTAAAAAAGCCTTAGAAATTCGTGAAGCATTAAAGCAAGAAGTGATTAATGCAGGAGGAAATGTTGGACATATTACTCATGATGCAGCACACTTTACATTAGATGAATCTGAATTTGACAAGAAAGCAGAGACTGTAGGTATTTTGGCTACAGAAAATGAAGATGTCCGTTCCTTAAGAGAACTCATTACATACGGATTAAAAGGAATGGCAGCCTATGGAAAACATGCATTAAATCTTGGATATGAAGATAATAATATTCATGCTTTCCTTCAAAAAGCTTTGGCAGCTACATTGGATGAGAGCTTGTCTGTTCAAGATTTAATCGCTTTAACCATGGAAACAGGAAAACATGGCGTAGACGTAATGGCACTTTTAGACAAAGCAAATACTTCTACCTATGGACATCCTGAAATTACAAAAGTTAATATTGGCGTTAGAAATAATCCAGCTATTTTAATCAGTGGTCATGATTTAAAAGATATGGAAGAATTGCTCAAACAAACAGAAGGCACTGGAGTAGATGTATATACTCATAGTGAAATGCTTCCAGCAAACTATTATCCTGCATTCAAAAAATATGAACACTTTGTAGGAAACTACGGAAATGCATGGTGGAAACAAAATGAAGAATTTGAAAAATTCAATGGACCTATTTTAATGACAACAAACTGTCTTGTTCCACCAAAAGATTCCTATAAAGATAGAGTCTATACAACAGGTTCTGTAGGATTTGAGGGTGTAAAACATATTCCTGATGGAAAAGACGGAAGAAAAGATTTCTCTGAAATCATTGAACATGCAAAGAAATGTGCACCACCTACAGAAATCGAAAGAGGAGAAATCATTGGAGGCTTTGCTCATAATACAGTGCTTTCCCTTGCAGATAAAGTGGTAGAAGCAGTTAAGTCAGGAGCTATTAAACGTTTCTTCGTTATGGCTGGTTGCGATGGAAGAATGAAGAGCAGAGACTACTACACTGAGTTTGCAAAAGCACTTCCAAAAGATACAGTTATTTTAACAGCAGGATGTGCAAAATATAAATACAACAAATTGGATTTAGGAGACATCGGAGGCATTCCAAGAGTTCTTGATGCCGGACAATGTAATGACTCTTATTCCCTTGCAGTGATTGCACTTAAATTAAAAGAAGTATTTGAATTAAATGATATCAATGAACTTCCAATTTCTTATAATATTGCATGGTATGAACAAAAAGCAGTTATCGTACTTCTTGCATTATTGTACCTTGGAGTGAAAAATATCCACTTAGGACCAACCCTTCCAGCATTCCTTTCTCCAAATGTTGCAAAAGTATTGGTAGAGAACTTTGGAATCGGTGGTATTACAAACGTAGAAGACGATTTAAAAATGTTTATGGCATAAGATTTAAAACAGCATCATTTAAACAGACATATGTAAACCCCTTCGCTGATCTCCACAGAATTGGAGCGAAGGGGTTTTTTATTATGTGCGAGAGTTTTGTAAGCCAAACTCTTTCTTGTTTTTACAGAATATTTTTAAGTCGCCAGTGAAAAAATACTGTTGATTATACAAATAGCAGTAAGCTAACAGCCATTACAATCATCCCTGCCACAACACCGTATATGGATAAATGATGTTCCCCGTATTCTTCAGCAGCAGGAAGAAGTTCGTCTAAGGATATATACACCATAATCCCTGCCACAGCTGCGAACAATATTCCAAAAGTAATATCATTAAATAAAGAAGATAAAAGCATATAACCTACCAAGGCGCCTAAAGGTTCTGAAAGCCCTGATAAAAAGGAATATCTGAATGCTTTTTTTCTGTCGCCTGTAGCATAGAAAATCGGTACGGACACTGCAATACCTTCAGGAATATTGTGGATTGCAATAGCTACCGCTATAGGAATGCCAAGAGTAGGATCTTTCAGGGCAGCTGTAAAAGTGGCAAGGCCTTCCGGGAAATTGTGTATTGCAATCACAAGAGCAGTAAAAATACCGGTACGAAGCAGGTTTTTATGATTAGTAGGATTGCTTTTATTCATATCTTCTACTTTGTGTATCTCATGGGGATTCTCGGATGAAGGAATAAATGTATCGATTAATGCAATGAGAAACATTCCAGCAAAAAATCCAATTACGGTAACCCATGAACCCTTTGTATTTCCTAAAGCACTCACTAAAGAGTCCTTTGCTTTTACAAAAATTTCTATCATGGATACATAAATCATCACCCCTGCAGAGAACCCTAAACTGACAGAAAGGAATTTTGTGTTGGTCTTTTTGGTAAAGAATGCCAGAAGGCTTCCTATTCCTGTAGAAAGTCCGGCGAATAAAGTAAGTCCAAAAGCAATGAGTATATTATATAGATTCATAAATGAATTTGCCCCCTTTAAATTTTCAATATTGTGATTCTAATCATAGTATTTATTAAAATAATTCATATAATTAAAAGATACATTTGTATATTAAAATAAAAATAGTAGAAAATCAATAATAATTATTATATAATATGTAATATTGAATATTATATAATAATCTTTTAATTTAAATGCCAAAGAGGTGATAAGATGTTTTCATGTATATTCAGAGAAGGCAATATATACAAAAATTTATGCGGCGGACAGTGGACTGAATCTTCTACAGGAGAAAGAATTAAGATTTACTCCCCCGTGGATGACTCTTTAATTGGGGAAATACAGGCCCAAACTAAAGAGGATGTTGATTTTGCTGTACAAAATGCCAAAGAAGCTCAAAAAGAGTGGGCAAAAATACCGATTAATGAAAGAGCAAATATTATTCACAAAGCAGCAAGAATCATGGAGAAGTATGAAGAAGAAATAGCGGATGTTTTAGTTAAAGAAATTGCTAAAGCAAAAAGCTCAGCGATATCTGAAGTGAAGCGAACTGTCGATTTTATGCATTTTACAGCAGAAACGGCAAAAAGAATGACCGGTGAAACGATTTACGGAGATGCTTTCCCGGGATTTGACAAAACCAAAATATCCCTTGTAGAAAGGGTTCCTTTAGGAGTCATATTATGCATTGCGCCTTTTAATTATCCTGTTAATTTATCCATATCAAAGATTGCTCCGGCACTGGTTGGAGGCAACAGCGTTGTATTTAAGCCACCGACCCAGGGATCTATCAGTGCTATGTATTTGGGGCAAATCTTTTGTGAAGCGGGGCTTCCGCCAGGCGTATTAAACATTGTAACAGGAAAAGGTTCTGAAATAGGAGACTATTTAATTACCCATCCTGGCATTGATATGATTAATTTTACAGGCAGTACGGAGGTTGGGCAGCACATTGCAAAACAAGCAGGAATGATTCCTTTACTGTTGGAACTTGGAGGCAAGGACGCTGCCATTGTATTGGAGGATTGCGACTTAGATGAAACCGCTCAAAATATTGTTAAAGGAGCCTTTAACTATTCTGGTCAAAGATGTACTGCTGTTAAAAGAGTATTGGTAATGGAAAGTATCGCTGATGAACTGGCTTCTAAAATTGTTGCTGAGGTAGCAAAACTTAGTGTGGGCAGACCTGAAGATGATGCTCAAATTACTCCTTTAATTAATGATAAAGCTGCAGATTTTGTACAGGAATTAATTGATGACGCCATCCAAAAAGGTGCTAAACTCCTTATAGGCAATAAGCGAGATAAAAGGTATATTTGGCCTACGGTATTTGATTATGTGACTGAAGATATGAGAATTGCATGGGAAGAACCTTTTGGTCCTGTACTGCCGATTATGCGAGTAAAAAGTATTGAAGAAGCCATTGATATTTCGAATAGATCAGAATATGGCCTTCAAGGCTGTGTATTTACCAAAAATATTGACAAAGCCTTTGCGATTGCACAAAAATTAGAAGTTGGAACAGTTCAAATCAATAATAAAACTGAGAGAGGTCCTGACCACTTCCCATTCCTTGGAGTAAAAGCATCTGGATTGGGTACTCAGGGAATTCGATACAGTATAGAAGCCATGACAAGGTCAAAAGCAATCGTTATTAATTTGGATAAAGATTTTCAATAAAGACTGTCATAAGAAAGTTTGACCTTTTGTAAGCAAAATGGACTTTTTTCTTCCAAAATAAAAGGATTATAAACTTAAAGTTTTAAGCTTATAATCCTTTTTTCTGCATTTATTGATTTAATTTTTCTATCAGTTCATCTACATCAACGCCATGAACTGCAGCAGCTTGTTCTAAAGATTCAGCCTGTGATGAAGGACATCCAAGGCATCCCATTCCGCTGCTCATTAATATTCTGGCTGCATTAGGGTTAATTTTTAAAATTTCTGAAATCAGCATATCCTTTGTAATTTTCATAATTATCTTCCTCCTTTTAATATTTTATGAGATAATGAATGAGAGGTCTTCTCGAATTCGTATTTATAGTCAGGATTTGCATTTTCTATAAATGCAGCGAGCCATTGTTTTCTTAATGTATAAAATGTATCAGGATCTGCACCTGCAGCGTTCCAGTATCCTATATGAAGGCAGGATATGGTATTCCACTCAAAGCGATCGTCTTCAGAAACGATGATTTCATTGACGCGATCACAAGGCATCCCATCTAAAATATAGTTGTTTAATGCTTTAAACAATTCTGGAGCAGAAGAAGGTGATTCTGCAGAGTAACTCTTTTTACCTGCTAACGTTCCTTGACGGTAATATGTATCTAAAGCCAATTGTAAGGCTTCATTCCCATAGGTGTTTAGTATTTCATTTAGGAAAGCTGCCTCGCGTGTTTCTGCAATACTGATTTTGTTTTGAAGCCAACCATGGATATTGCTTTCATCAATAATATTTTCTAAAGGTTCATCTGCTGGGATAGGATAACCATATTTATCGCAGTATTTTTGGAAAATATCAGCGATTGATTCACCGTATTGCTTGGTGTAAATCTCTAGCAATGCTCTTTCTAATTCTTCAAATAAAATAATTTTATTGTATAGCCAATAATGTATAGGTCCTAGAAAAGCACTCATAATAAATCCTCCTTGTCACCATTGATAGATATATTATAAAATATATAGGAATACTTGAATATGATATGAATCACATTTTAAATGAATATAATGAAATGAGGGATATAGTGGAGAAGCATATTGCTGCCTTAAAAAGAATTCCTGTTTTTTCTGGCATGTCGGAGGAACAGCTTAAAAAAATTAGCCAATTAGAAATAAAAAAAGCATATCCAAAAGGCTCAATTATCTTTAATGAAGGGGATAAAGGAGAGTCCTTTTTCTATATTCAATCGGGGAAAATAAAAGTGTATAAAACATCTTTTGATGGCAGAGAGATCATCCTGAATATTTTTGGAGAAGGTGCTATATTAGCAGAAGTAACCATGTTTAATGACATAGAATATCCTGCTACGGCAGAAGTGATAGAAGATGCTGAAGTCGGAATGATTTATAATCGGGATATAGAAAAGATGGTACTAGAAAATAGGGAGTTGGCACTGCAAATTATAAAAGTATTGAGCAGACGGCTTTATTATTCTCAAATGAATGTAAAAGAAATCGCTTTAAATGATACATATATAAGAACAGCAAAGGTATTGATTAATCTTGCAAAAGAGTATGGGAAAAATACGCCTAAAGGTATTGAAATTAATCTTGGAATGACCAGGCAAGATATAGCCAATATTGTTGGAACAACAAGGGAAACAGTAAGTCGGGCGATGAGTCAGTTAAAAAAGAAAAATTTGTTAGATATGGACGGTAAAGACATTATTATAAAAGATATTAGGAAATTGAAAGAAGAAATTGAAGAATAAACAAAAATTTCAATAATATAATTTACTTTGATTTTAAGGTAAATTATAATTATAAGTATAAAAGGCAGAAGGTTCTAATTATAGAGACGGAGCTGATAAAGTGAATATAAATTTTAATCATAGAAGATGCAAAAGAAGAAGAGGACTGGTTTTCCATGAAAAGGACGTACTGGGATGGAATAAGATTCCTCTCAGACTAGTAGGGATTGTTTCTTTCGCAATTATATTATTATTTATTTTTATTGGCTTTAAAATTTCAAAATCTCAATTAAACATACCATCTGCTAGAATGGTAGCCCTCTTGATTATAACTAATGGAGTCGTTTTAACAGGAATTATTTTTGTTTTAATCAAAAAATATGAAGATTCTCAACGAAAAATTTTTCAATTGGCTTATTATGATGATTTAACTAAAATACCCAATCGAAAGTTTTTCGAAGATAAATTATTGAGATTTATTGAGGATTCTAAACAATTCAAACAAAAAGTTGCGCTCATCTATATAGATTTGGATAATTTTAAAGTGGTTAACGATACAGTAGGCCATGCTCAAGGGGATACAGTCCTTAGACAGGTTGGAGAATTGATTAAAGGGTGTTTGCGTCAAAGTGATATTGTTTCACGCTTTGAAGGAGATGAATTTGTTGTTTTGTTGCCCGGAATTACGGAGAAAAATGACGTTATTAATATAGTCAAGAGAGTCATTAATGTTCTTCAGACTCCCTTTTTATTAAATGAGAAAAAATTTTATGTGACTGCCAGTATGGGCGTTGCTATCTATCCTGATGATGCAGAAGATATGAAAACCATTGTTCAATATGCGGATATGGCTATGAATCATGCAAAAGAACAAGGCAAGAATCAATATTGTCTTTTTGAATCCTATATGAGCACCAAACTATTAGAGAAATACCAATTAGAAGAGGATTTAAGACATGCCCTGGATCGGCAAGAATTTGTTCTTTACTATCAGCCTCAAATTGATATTATGACGGGTAAGATGGTGGGCGTAGAAGCGCTTATTCGCTGGAATCATCCGACAAAGGGCTGTATTTCTCCGGCTAAGTTTATCCCACTTGCAGAAGAGACAGGACTCATAGTTCCTATTGGGGAATGGGTCATTCGTACAGCATGTAGACAAAGTACGGAATGGAGAAAAAAAGGTTTCAGTGATGTTCGTATTTCCGTTAATTTATCTGCAAAGCAGTTCCAACAGCCTGATTTTGTTGAAATGCTTATGGAGATTATTGAAGAAACGGATATGAATCCGGAACTGTTGGATTTAGAAATTACTGAGAGTCTGGCAATGCTGGATATTGAACTCACTAAAAAAATTCTTCAGAAGTTAAGGACAATGAAGATTAATATTTCTTTAGATGATTTTGGAACAGGGTATTCCTCTTTAAATTATTTAAAACAGTTACCGATTAATACGGTTAAAATCGACAAGACTTTTGTGGATAATATTACTGTAGATACAAGCCAACAGACCATTGCTAAGGCAGTAATTGATTTATCCCATAATATGGCGCTTCAAGTAATCGCTGAAGGAGTAGAAACCTGGGATCAGTTTTCTTTTTTGAAATTTCAAAAATGTGATAAGGTTCAAGGCTATTTATTTAGCAGACCTCTTTCGTTAGAAGAGATTGAAAATATAATCGAACAGGATAAAGGATTTATTGCATAAAAATAATATTATAAATTTCTTAAAAAAGTTATTGACTTTATTTTTAAATGCTGCTAAAATACATAACAAATTTAAATTTAATTTTCAGATAAATGCAATGAAGGAGCCTGGTATTTTGCACAATATAGGTGCAGAGAGTCGGTGGGTGGTGTGAACCGATCCTATAGCGGAATACGAATCTCTCTAGAGCAGTTTCTCTGAAGTATAGAGATTTCTCTATGTAAGTAAGAGATAAACGGTAAGCCCCGTTACAGGCGAAGGTTTGTTGGAACCTAGTGAGAGAACTTTATTGTAAAATAAAGTTAATAAGGGTGGTAACGCGTGGAGTGTATCCTCGTCCCTGCAAGTCAGGGATGAGGTTTTTTTATACTTTTTTAATTCGAAGGAGGGGAGTAGATGAAAGCTGCAGAAGCGATTGTAGAATGCTTAAAAAGAGAAGAAGTTACAACAGTTTTTGGGTATCCGGGGGCGGCTATAATGCCCTTGTATGAAGCTTTAAGAAAATCAGCTATTCGTCATGTTTTAGTTCGGCAAGAACAGGCAGCCGCACATAGTGCCAGTGGATATGCCCGTATTTCAGGTAAAGTTGGTGTCTGTATTGTTACATCAGGACCGGGGGCTACGAATTTAATCACAGGCATTGCAACGGCTTATATGGACTCCATCCCTCTTGTGGCATTTACAGGGCAGGTAAAATCAACATTGATAGGTAGAGATGTGTTTCAAGAGGTTGATATTACTGGAGCCACAGAACCTTTTATAAAACATAGTTACCTTGTAAAAGATGCAAAAGATCTTCCACGTATCGTCAAAGAAGCTTTTCATATCGCAAAAACAGGAAGACCTGGCCCAGTTCTCATTGATATTCCAGTAGATATACAAAATGAAAACATCGAATTTTCTTATGATAAAAAAATCAATATCAGGGGTTATAAGCCTACCTACACAGGACACATAGGACAGATTAAAAGAGCCTTAAGAAGACTTAGAGACAGCAAAAAACCGATTATATGCATCGGTGGAGGAATTCTTAGTGCAAAGGCAGAAAAAGAACTTCTTTCTTTTGTAGAAAAAACAAAGATACCTGTTGTATGTACTCTAATGGGACTTGGGGGAATGAATCATAACTCCCCATATTATATTGGAATGATCGGTTCTCATGGGCATAAAGCTGCCAATAAAGCAGTATCGGAAGCAGATGTAGTGGTCTTTATGGGAGCCAGAATTGCAGACAGAGCAACCGGAGGGAGCAAACTATTTGCAAAGAATGCGGATATTATTCATATTGATGTGGATCCTGCAGAGATTGGGAAAAACTTGGGAACAGCTATCCCCGTTGTAGGAGATGTAAAAAACATTTTAGAACAGCTTTTAGAACTGGCTGAACCTTTAAATACAGATGAATGGATCAAATATCTAACAGATTTAAAAGCAAACAATAAAAAAACAAGAAAACCTACCAGTAATGTCAATCCTAAATATGCGATTCAGCTTCTTTCGGGAGTTTTAGATAAAAACGCTATTTTAGTCGGAGATGTGGGTCAAAACCAAATGTGGTCAGCCCTTAATTTTACTATCTTCGATGACAGAAAATTTTTAACTTCCGGTGGGTTAGGCACTATGGGATACAGTTTACCTGCTGCTATTGGAGCAGCTATCGCAGCTCCTGACAGGCAAGTTGTTGCAACTATGGGAGACGGAGGCTTTCAGATGAGTTTTTTTGAACTCGCCACTTTAACACAAAACAAGGTTAAATTAATTGTACTGCTGTTCAATAATTCAGGATTGGGAATGGTGAGAGAAATGCAGTATAAAACTTATAAAGCCGAGTATGGTGTAGATTTAAATACCAATCCGGATTTTATTAAATTGGCTGATGCCTATGGTATTAAAGCCAGAAGAGTTTTTCAGGATGAAGAACTTAAAGAAGTATTTGATGAGGCTATCCATTACGACGGGCCATTCTTAATTGAATGTATCGTCGATTCAAAAGAAAGTACACTTTGATACATTGATAGAGAGGGGGATTTTATGAAGAGACATGTTTTATCGATTTTAGTAGAAAATCACTCAGGGGTACTGAGTCGGGTTTCAGGCCTTTTTAGTCGACGAGGTTATAATATCGATAGTCTTTCCGTGGGCGAAACGGAAGATCCGAATGTATCCCGTATGACGATTGTGGTTCGGGGAGATGAATACATTCTGGAGCAAATAAAAAAGCAATTAAATAAGCTTATCGATGTGATTAAAGTTATAGAATTAAAACCTGAGCAGTCTGTATACAGGGAGTTGGTGCTTTTAAAGGTGGGGGTTGCTACCCATCAAAGGCCAGAAGTCATTGAAATCGTAAACATTTTTAGAGGAAGAGTAGTAGATGTTGCCAGTGAATCTCTAATGATTGAAATTACTGGAGATGAAGAGAAATTATCCGCATTAATCAGCATGATGGAACCTTATGGAATTAAAGAAATGATCCGCACCGGCCTTACAGCTCTGGAGCGAGGAAATAAAGAAATCAAACAACATAAAAAATATGAGGAGGAGTAAAAAATGGCAAAATTATATTATGAACAAGATTGCAATTTAAATTTATTAAAAGGAAAAACAGTGGCGGTTATAGGATATGGCAGTCAAGGCCATGCCCATGCCCTTAACTTACATGAATCTGGTGTAGATGTAGTAGTTGGATTATACGAAGGCAGTAAATCCTGGGCAAAAGCAGAAGCAGCTGGTCTTAAAGTTGCTGTTGCAGCAGAAGCGGCAGCCAAGGCAGATATCATTATGATCCTTATCAATGATGAAAAACAACCTAAATTATATAAAGAAAGCATTGAGCCAAATTTAACTCCGGGCAAATCTTTAGTTTTTGCTCATGGATTTAATATTCATTACGGACAAATCGTACCTCCGGCAGATGTGAATGTATTTATGGTTGCACCAAAAGGACCGGGGCATACGGTAAGAAGCCAATATCAAGAAGGAAAAGGCGTTCCTTGCTTGGTTGCTGTTCATCAGGATGCTACAGGCAATGCAAAAGACTTAGCCCTTGCATATGCAGCAGGAATTGGCGGAGCAAGAGCCGGTATTCTTGAAACCACTTTCAAAGAAGAAACTGAAACGGATCTTTTTGGAGAACAAGCGGTACTTTGTGGAGGCGTTTCCGAACTTATGAAAGCAGGTTTTGAAACCTTGGTAGAAGCTGGATATCAGCCAGAAAGTGCTTATTTTGAATGTATGCATGAAATGAAATTAATCGTAGACTTAATCAATCAGGGTGGATTAAGCTACATGAGGTATTCTATCAGTGATACTGCAGAATATGGGGATTATTCTGTTGGGAAACGCATCATTACAGAAGAAACCAAGAAAGAAATGAAAAAGGTATTAAAAGAAATTCAGGATGGTACCTTTGCAAAGAATTGGATTTTAGAAAATCAGGCAAATCGTCCATCATTCAATGCAAGAAGAAGAATGGAAGCAGAACATCAAATTGAAAAAGTAGGAAAAGAACTTCGTAAAATGATGAGCTGGATTCAGGAGAAATAAAAAACAGATTATTTAGTATAAAGATTGATATCAGAATTTTTATAAAATAAAGTTTGCAGAGGGGGGAGAATGAGGAGTATGTCTAAGAAAATAGCAATTTTTGATTCTACTTTAAGAGATGGGGCACAGGCAGAAGGCATTTCCTTTTCTGTAGAGGATAAATTAAAAATTGTAAAAACTCTTGATGAGTTTGGGGTTGCCTATATTGAAGCAGGCAACCCAGGCTCAAACCCTAAGGATTTAGAGTTTTTTGAAAGAGTTAAAAAGCTTCAACTGAATAACACAAAAATAGCAGCTTTCGGAAGTACCAGAAGAAGAGGTATATCCGTTGAAGAAGACAACAATGTCAAGTCACTGCTTAATGCAGATACCCCGGTTGTGGTAATCTTCGGAAAGAGTTGGGATTTTCATGTGACAGATATCATTAAAACCTCTTTAGAAGAAAATTTGGAGATGATTAAAGACACCTTAAGATTTTTCAAAGAAAAAGGCAAAGAAGTGATTTTTGATGCAGAACATTTCTTTGATGGATATAAAGCGAATCCTGAATATGCCATGGCTGCTTTATCTGCGGCAGTTGAAGGCGGTGCAGACTGTATCGTTCTTTGTGAAACCAATGGGGGAGCATTCCCTGATGAAGTATACGAGATTACTAAAAAAGTAGTGGAATCTTTTAAAGTACCTGTTGGTATTCATCCTCATAATGATGGGGGAATGGCAGTTGCCAATGCGATTATGGCAGTGGAAGCGGGCGCTACTCAGGTTCAGGGAACCTTTATAGGATTTGGAGAAAGATGCGGTAATGTCAATCTCTCGACTGTAATAGGAAACCTCCAGCTGAAGAAAGATTATGACTGCGTCCCTAAGGAACAGATGTCCACGCTTACACAGACAGCCAGAAGAATAGCAGAAATTGCAAATGTAAGTTTAAGTGACAGGATGCCGTATGTTGGAAAGAGTGCTTTTGCCCATAAAGGCGGTATGCATATCGACGGTGTTTCAAAAGCCAGTCATTCCTTTGAACATATTAATCCTGAACTGGTTGGAAATGAAAGAAGATTTCTTATGTCGGAAGTTGCAGGCAGAAGCACCATTTTATCTAAGATACAAAAGGTTAATCCTAATGTCACGAAGGATTCCCCTGAGACTAAAGAAATTATGAATCGATTAAAAGAATTAGAACATTTGGGTTATCAATTTGAGGGTGCAGAAAGTACTTTTGAACTGATTATTCGTAAGCAATTAGGAAAATATAGACCGTTCTTTGAATTGGAGCATTTTAAAATTATTGGAGAACATCCTTCAGGAAATGAAGCGTTTAGCTCTTCAGCTATGATTAAAGTAAAAGTGGATGGTCAAGTTGAAATCACTGCGGCAGAGGGAGATGGCCCTGTTAATGCTTTAGATAAGGCTTTAAGAAAAGCATTGGAGGTATTCTATCCTGCGCTTAAAGAAGTTCATCTTACAGATTATAAAGTAAGGGTTTTAGATACCAAAGAAGCGACAGCTGCAAAGGTTAGAGTATTAATTGAATCCACTGACGGTGAAGACATTTGGACGACAGTAGGCGTTTCTACAGATATCATTGAAGCCAGTTGGATAGCACTGGTAGATTCGATTGAATATAAACTCATTAAAGACATTGAGAAAAAGTTTAAACCATATTTGTGACAGAGGAGATGATACAATGGGAATGACAATGACTCAGAAAATACTAGCGGCTCATGCAGGACTTGAAAGCGTAAAAGCTGGGCAACTCATAGAAGCTCGTTTAGATCTGGTGCTTGGAAATGACGTCACCACACCGGTTGCTGTAACGGAATTTAAAAAAATTGGAATAGATAAGGTATTCGATAAAACAAAAGTGGCAATTGTGCCAGACCATTTTACACCCAATAAAGATATTAAAGCAGCAGAACAATGTAAATTTATCCGTGAATTTGCCCGGGATAAGGAAATAGAAAATTATTTTGAAGTAGGAGAAATGGGAATAGAACATGCGCTTATCCCGGAAAAAGGTCTGGTTGTACCCGGGGATGTCGTAATCGGTGCAGACTCCCATACCTGTACTTATGGAGCTCTTGGGGCTTTTTCAACAGGTATTGGAAGTACGGATATGGCAGCAGGAATGGCAACAGGTAAAGCATGGTTTAAAGTACCTTCCGCGCTTAAATTCGTTCTAAAAGGAAAAATGCAAAAATGGGTAAGCGGTAAAGATGTGATCTTACACATTATCGGTATGATTGGCGTAGACGGTGCATTATACAAATCTATGGAATTTGTTGGAGATGGCATTAAGAATCTTTCCATGGATGATCGCTTTACCATGGCGAATATGGCGATTGAAGCCGGAGCCAAAAATGGTATTTTCCCTGTAGATGAAAAAACATTGGAATATGTCAAAGCGCATTCT
>JAAYMW010000184.1 GCA_012521175.1 Candidatus Epulonipiscium sp. | reverse complement strand
AAGTAACCATTCAATTTCTTTCTGAAGCTGGAAGTATTACAGTAATGAAAAATGGAACGCCTTTGGGTTTTGATGAGGATTATGCATATAAAATTCTGCACGAAAAGGATATTAAAGTAATTACTTTGCTTGAAGAAGGCTCTGAAGAGGCGACAGCCTGGGGGTGCGATTTAAGCTACGAATATGTTCGAATTAATGGGGAATATAGAACGTAAAGGGGGAGTGAAAATGGAATTATATATTGAAAAAGCTAAGGTGCTTGTAGAAGCACTGCCTTATATCAAAGAGTTTTATGGAAAAACAGTAGTTATCAAGTATGGCGGCAGTGCCATGATCGATGACATGATTAAAGAAACCGTTATTCAAGACATTATTTTGATGAAACTCGTTGGCATCAATCCGGTTATTGTACATGGTGGAGGGCCTGATATCAATAAAGCATTAAAACAAATGGACAAACAATCGGAGTTTGTAAATGGACTCAGGGTTACAGACAGAGAAACAATGGAAATCGTAGAAATGGTTTTAGCCGGAAAAGTGAATAAAAGTATAGTCAGCCATATCCAAAATCAGGGTATCAATGCCGTAGGGATCAGCGGAAAAGATGGAGCTACACTGCAAACTGAAAAAAAACTGGTGAATGGTATGGATGTTGGATTTGTAGGAGAAGTCGTAAATGTTAACACCAAACTCATTACAACACTTATAGAACAAGATTTTATTCCTGTTATTGCTCCGATAGGTATTGACAAGGAAGGGAATTCTTATAATATTAATGCGGATTATGCTGCGGTTGCAGTCGCTGGAGCATTAAATGCTCAGAAGCTTGTATTTTTAACGGATGTTGAAGGGGTTTTAAAAGATGTATCCGACAGTTCTTCAATTATTTCCAGACTTTCCATAAAAGATGTGGATCAGTATATTAAGAATGGCATTATATCAGGAGGAATGATTCCTAAAGTGGAATGCTGTGTACAAGGCGTGAAGAAGGGGGTTAAAACGGTACATATCTTGGACGGTCGTGTGGAACACTGTCTTCTTCTTGAAATCTTTACTCAAAAAGGTGTAGGAACAATGATTGAAAAATAATATTTTAATAGGGCGAATAGAATCGCCCTTTTTATATGCCGTCTTTTGGAGCTGAAAAAACATCATCTTCACTTAAATCAAAGAATGGATTTTGAGACTGTTTATTCTCTCTTTGATCATTTCGCATTTCTAAATCACTTTTATTTTCTTTTTTATTAGTTGTTGTCTTAGAGATATTATCCGGGAAAAACTTCATTTCAGGCATATCGATTCTCCTTATTGATGTTGAAAACATTTTTAAATTCTACTAATATGTATATAATATAACCATATGTATGAAAAATATAAATGAAGATGCTAAAGAGGAGCTATTTTAGATGAAAAACAGAACTCAGCAGATAACAAGGGCTTCTTGGGTTGGAATCATTGGAAACTCAATATTGGCTTTGCTTAAGATACTATTTGGACTTCTTGCAGGAAGTATGGCCCTGGTTGGTGATGGTATAGATTCTTCTACGGATGTTGTAACGAGTTTTATCATGTTGTTTGCGTCTAAAGTTATGTCAAAGCCCCCAGATCGAGAACATCCTTACGGGCATCACAGAGCCGAAACTATTGCTACGACTATTCTGGGGTTTATTGTATTCTTTGCTGGAGCACAGCTTTTTGTCAAAGGAATATCGGATATCATTTCTAAAATGGATAAAGAGATCCCATCGAAGGTTTCTGTTTATATTGTTATTATTTCGATTCTTGGTAAAGTATTTCTGGCTTTTTATCAATATAGAATCGGCAAACAAACACAGAGTTCTATGCTGATTGCCAATGCAAAAAATATGAGAAATGATATTGCGATTTCAACTGGAGTGCTGGTTGGATTAGGATTTACGTATTTATTGAATTTGCCAGTCTTTGATTCGATTACGGCAATTCTTGTAAGCCTCTGGATTATCAAGGCAGCTTATGAAATTGTTATAGAAACGAATATGGAACTCATGGATGGTGTAAAGGATACTACCATTTATGAAGAAATATTTCGCACCATTGAATCGATACAAGGAGCTTATAATCCTCATCGAACGAGAGTGAGAAAACTTGCGAATCTGTATATTATAGATACAGATATTGAAGTTGACGGCAATCTTAATGTATTGGATGCTCATCAAATCGCTATGGAAGTTGAGGAAAAAATTAAAGAAAATATTCAGGATGTTTATGATGTGATTGTTCATGTTGAACCCATAGGCAATGTTGAGCATAACGAAAGTTATGGGCTTCGTGAAGGAATGTTTAAAGATAAATAGTTTTGTTTAATATATAATAAAAAAGCAGATTTCATAAAAGAATCTGTACCGCTAGGAAACTCCTGAAAAATACCTATTAATATTTGATGTTGTAGGTATTTTTTGTTTTTTTATGCAAGAATCACAAAAATAGATACAATTATCATTTACCTACAAACATTTCAACTCCTGAAAGAATATAATACCATAAGGATTATATGAATGGGAGTGAAAGGAAGATGTGGAGGTTTCCGAAAGCGAGTTATATTGTAAAACCTGGGGATTCCTTATATCAAATTTCCAGACAATATGGGGTTACAATACAGGAAATAAGAAATATTAATCAAATTTCAGGAAACATAATTTATCCTGGGCAAAGATTAATTATTCCTATATCGACTTATTTAGTTCAACCGGGAGATACCCTTTATCAATTGGCACAAAAGTTCAATACAACCGTAGAGAGCTTTATGGTTTTAAATAATTTAAGCGCCTCATCCTTATATATAGGACAGCGTTTGCAAATTCCTCAATATACAGAAGTTGTTGTCAATGTAGATCAAGCTAATGTACGGAGAAGACCTGGTACAAATTTTCCAATTGTCGCAGTTATGGTGAGAGGGGCTAAATTGCCAGTAACCAATTCCAGCGGCAATTGGTATCAGATGGAGTTGTTTGATGGAACGAAAGGGTGGATTTCCAAAAACACAGTGGATTTTAATGTATATGGTTCTAATCTGCCCATTACGACCATATTAGGATTTTATACTTTAGCAGAAGGACCAACCCTTCCAAGTTCTTATGATTCTTTTGTTGGTCATACGGATGCAATCTCACAACTAGGTTTATTTATGTTTAGAATAGATGCAGACAATCCAACAGAGATAGAAAAGTTTGGCGGAGATTTTACCAATGAATATGTAGAAAACCTGATTAGGATTGCCCATGAAAGAAATATTAAAATCTTTCCTGTAATACACAATTTACTATATGAAAGAGGTAATGTCACCATCTCAAAAGATACTGTCAGAGCAATGCTTATGACGCCCCAGAGCAGAGCTGCCTTTATTCAAAATGTTATTGAATTAATTGAAGGTTATGGCTTTGATGGTGTAAATATAGACATTGAAGATGTTTATTTAGAAGACAGCGATAGACTTTCGGCATTTTATACAGAACTTGGCCGTGCCTTGCATGAAAGAGGATATTTTTTATCTGCTTCTGTAACATCGAGGGTTAGTGACCAGCCTTTTAATCCATTTTCTGATCCTTTCCAATATGCTCCGATAGGAGTTGCAGTAGATGAATTTGTTGTGATGTTGTATAATGAACACGGTTGGCCTGGAAGTGGTCCTGGTCCGGTGGTATCCATTGGATGGATGGATCGTGTGTTAAGATACACGATGACAAAGGTTCCTCGCGAAAAGATTGTAGCGGCTGTTTCTGTATTTGGATTTGATTTTAATCTAACAACGGGAAGGAATACCTATGTGACCTATGAAATGGCTATCAATAGGGCAAGGCAGTATAATGCAGAAATTATATTTGACGAAGAAACTCAGACGCCTATGTATTCATATACCGATGAGCAGGGCAATCAACATGAAGTTTGGTTTGAAGATGAAGCCAGTATTCAGGCAAAGGTTCAAAGAGCGTGGGATTTAGGTATTAAAGGCATAGCACTTTGGAGGCTGGGGATGGAAGACCCTGAAATATGGACCATGCTAAGAAATGAAACTGTTGTAAGAAGATAAATGACTTCTTATGATATAAGAAATTTGGAGGAATTTTCTATGTAATTAATAAAATAGATAGAGTTGTTTATTATACAGCTCTATCTATTTTATTGATCCATTCTGTTAAGTGAGAATATATTTTTTCTGCATCATGATAGCCTTTATTGTATACGTCTAAAAGTTTCTTTGGATTTCTCTCTATTCTTTTTACTGGCAGGGGTTCTGATGGGCGTATCACAAATGCTCTGCCGCTGGAGTCAAGTTGATCAATATAATCTAAAGTTTCATTATACATTTCATGTCTTTTACAAAGAGCATCTACTAAATTTGGATATTGAGGATAGAAGTAATTGGCAAATCTTCTGTTTTTAAAGGGTTTTTTTCTGTACCCTTGATGCCTTGTTAATATCACAACATTATAATCATTTCCGTCACTGATTGATTTTTTTATTGGAATAGCATCGGCAATTCCTCCGTCCAACAAGTACTTATCTTTGATTTGTACAATCTTACTGATAAAAGGTAGGCTCATGGAGGCTTTTACTGTATCAAAAAATTCTGGAGAATTATTTTTATAATAATATACTGGTTTGCCGGTTTCACAATCTGTTGTGCATACAACAAAAGTTTCTTTTGCATTGTTAAAAGTTTCATAGTCAAGGGGACATAACACATTAGGAATATCATTAAAAAGGAAGTCTGTTCCAAATAACTCCTTGTCTTTAATCAGCCTTCCAATGCTTATATATCGTTTATCTCTCACATAATTAACATTAATATTCTTATTTCTTCCTTTTTGTCTTGAAATATAGGAGATTGCATTACAGGCACCGGCGGATACACCTATGACATAAGGGAAATATATATTATTATCTATAAAAAAATCCAGGACTCCAGAGGTATACAATCCTCTCATTCCGCCTCCTTCTAGGACTAACCCAATATTTTTCATAAAATCTCCTCCTTTATATGGTAACACTTAGTAATGATACTCGTGTTGTTAATAATTGTCAAGTAATAAAAGAGCGTGTAATATGTAATAAAATATCGCAATATAAAATAATCTACTTGCAGTTTGATATATTATGAAAATAAGTGAATATATAATGAATTAAGTATTTTATCATAAAGAATAGCAAATTAAAAGGAGAAAGGATATGCCGATAAATGTATAAAAACTGTATATAAATCTGGTATAAAAGGAGGAGAGTTTATGGATAAGACGGATTTTGCCTATCAATCAAGGGATAATATAAAAATCTATGGCCGTCGCTGGATGAATTATAACGTACCAATAAAAGGTGTTGTCCAAATTGCCCATGGTATGGGTGAGCATATTGGTCGATATGAGGAATTTGCAAAATATCTTGGCAACCATGGATACATCGTTTATGCAAATGACCATAGAGGACATGGAAGAACTGGAGAATTAGCAAATCAAAGAGGGTATTTTTCAGATAAACACGGTTGGGAAAAAGTTGTATCGGATATGGCTCATCTCACCAATATTATTAGGAAAAATCACCCTCGGGTACCAGTTTTTCTTTTTGGACATAGCATGGGATCTCTGCTTTCAAGAGACTATATTATAAGGTATAGCGATAGGATAAAAGGTGTCATATTATCTGGAACGAGTGGGAGTTTAGGTATTCGTGGCATTTTGGGGCAGATACTTGTTTGGTTGGAAATGAAGATTAAGGGGCCTAAGGCGCCCAGTCCACTTATGTATAAATTATCCTTTGAGGCGTTTAACGACAAATTTCAACCAGCAAAAACGCATTTCGACTGGCTATCACGGGATGAAGAAGAAGTGGATCAATATATTAAAGATCCTTTTTGTGGAGGAGTTTTTACAACTTCATTTTTCAACGATTTAATCAGAGGAACCAGAACAATCAATATCCAAGAAAATATCAATAAAGTTTCTAAAGAATTACCGATTTATATTTTTTCCGGAGAAATGGATCCTGTAGGAAACTATTCTAAAGGCGTACAGGAAGTATATAATCAATTTAAAAAAGCTGGTATCAAAGATGTATCCATTAAAATTTATGCAAACGGAAGGCATGAAATGCTGAATGAAATTAATAAATATGAAGTTTATAAAGATATATTAAACTGGATAGAAACACATAATAAATTATAAATCCCTGGGATTAAAGCATTGATCCCAGGGATTTATAATTATACATATTAATATAATTTGATGAATAATTAATCAATGCTTATTGCATAAAAACACATTTAGATGTATAATTATAAAAATATCAATTGCAGATTAATTCAAAAATTTAATATAAAGGGGAGAGGTCAATGTTACAAAGGCAATGGATAGAGCGGGGACAGAAAGTTATTATGAATACTTATAATAGATTTCCTATCGTATTAAATGAAGGTAACGGATGTTTTGTAAAAGATATTAACGGCAAAGAATATCTGGATTTTGTTGGAGGAATTGCTGTTAATGCCTTAGGATATGGAGATGAAGAGTTAACAGAAGCTTTATATAAACAGATTAAGAAAATGATGCACTGTTCTAATTTGTATTGGAATATTCCTGGAATTGAAGCAGCAGAAATTTTAATTGAAAATAGTGTTTTTAATAAAGTTTTCTTTTGCAATAGTGGGGCTGAAGCCATAGAAAGCTGCATCAAACTGGCGAGAAAATACGGGAAAATGGCTCATGGTGAGCACTGTTATGAGATTATAACGATGAAACAGTCTTTTCATGGAAGAACAATGGGAGCTATTACTGCAACGGGCCAAGAAAAATATCAAAAAGGTTTAAATCCTTTGTTAGAGGGGATAGTATATGCCCAATACAATGATTTTGAATCAGTCAAAGCGTTGATTTCAGAGAAAACCTGTGCAATTTTGCTTGAACCTATTCAGGGAGAAGGGGGAATTCGTCCGGCTGAAAAAGAATTTTTAGCGAAAATAAGAGAACTCTCTACCGAAAAAGATATTTTGCTTATCTATGATGAAGTTCAATGTGGTATAGGACGAACGGGGGACTTATTTGCTTATCAGGCATATGAAATCCCACCTGATGTTATTGCTCTTACAAAAGGATTGGGGGGAGGCTTCCCAATAGGGGCAATCATGGCCACCGAAAAAGCTGCAGCTGCCTTTAAACCGGGAGACCATGCTTCGACTTTCGGTGGAAACCCCGCAGCATGTACTGCTGCCAAAGAGGTATTAAATGCTTTGCTTAACAAAGGTATTTTGAAAAATGTTAAAGAACAAGGTCAATATCTAAGGAAAAAGCTTGAAAGCTTAAAAGAAAAATATAAAGTGGTTTCTGATGTCAGAGGCATTGGGCTTATTCAAGGGATAGAATTATCTGTTCCGATAGGAAATATCATTAATACTTGTATAGAAAAAGGCTTACTGCTTGTAGGGGCAGGAACCAATGTTATTCGGTTCGTTCCCCCTTTAACCGTTAATCAAGGGGAAATAGACAAGGCTATATGTATATTAGAAGAGTCATTAAAGGAGGCTTGAAATGAAAGCTCATATATTGTTGGAAGATGGAACTGTTTTAACGGGAAAAGCGTTTGGTGATATGAAAACCGTATTAGGAGAAATTGTATTTAATACATCGATGACCGGATATCAGGAAACTCTGACTGATCCGTCTTATGCAGGACAGATTGTTGTTATGACTTATCCTCTTATCGGTAATTATGGAATCAATGAAAAAGATGTAGAATCTGACAAAGTGCAAGTAAACGGATTTGTTGTAAAAGAAAATGCAAAGTTTGAAAGCAATTGGATGAGTCAAGGGAATCTATCCGATTATTTAAAAGCACAAGGTGTTTTTGCAATTTCAGGTATAGATACAAGGATGTTAACGAAGAAAATTCGAAATCAGGGAACCATGAAATGTATGCTAACTACTGATGAGGTTACAGAAGATTTATGGGAAAAACTTAAACATTATTCATTTCCAACAAATACAGTAGAAAAAGTATCTACCCGTAAAATTAAACATATAGCAGGGGAAGGCAAACATATAGGGATTGTTGATTTGGGATTAAAAAGAGGAATCATTAAACATATTGAAGCACTTGGATGTTCAATTACGATTTTTCCTTGGGACATCAATTATGATAAACTTCTTAATAATCATTTAGATGCTGTTCTTTTTTCAAATGGACCGGGAGATCCAAAAGATGCAAAACATGCTGTGCGTACTGCTGAACAGTTGCTTGGGAAAATTCCTCTCTTTGGAATATGTTTAGGTCAGCAAATTCTTGCCCTGGCTTTAGGGGGAGACACTTATAAGTTGAAATTTGGTCACAGGGGAGGCAATCATCCTGTGTTAGATTTAAAAACTAACAGGGTTATGATTACCGCTCAAAATCATGGCTATGCCATAAATAGCAATAAGATTACAAAGGACATAGAGATAACTCATGTCAATGTTAACGATTCGACAGTGGAAGGTTTCTGCAATAAACAGTTAAAAGTTTATGGCGTTCAATTTCACCCGGAAGCAGGACCTGGGCCAAGCGATGCCAATATTATTTTTAAGCAGTGGATTAGCATATTGGATGAGGAGGGAGATAATGCCTAAAAATACAAACTTAAAAAAGGTAATGGTAATTGGGTCAGGGCCGATTATCATAGGTCAAGCAGCCGAATTCGATTATGCAGGAACCCAAGCCTGTAAAGCATTGAAAGAAGAAAATATTGAAGTTGTTTTGGTTAATAGTAATCCTGCCACAATTATGACAGACGATCATATGGCAGATAAAGTATATATACAGCCTTTAAATCAAGAGGCCCTCACCTATATTATTGAAAAAGAGAGACCCGATGGTCTTCTTCCTACCTTGGGAGGACAAACGGGGCTTAATTTAGCTGTTGAACTAAAAGAAGCGGGCGTATTGGATCAATACAATGTAAAATTATTGGGAACTTCCCTGGAAGCAATACAAAACGCTGAAGACAGAGAAAAGTTTAAAGAACTTATGCATAGCATAGGGGAGCCTATTCCTAAGAGCAATATTGTCAGTTCTATGGAGGAAGGTCTTGAATTTGCAGAAAAAATTGGCTTTCCCATTATTGTAAGACCGGCATATACCCTAGGAGGGACTGGCGGTGGCATTGCAAATAACATGGAAGAACTGAAAAAAATTCTGCATAGTGGACTGATGCATAGCAGGATTCACCAGGTTCTTTTAGAGCAAAGTGTTGCCGGGTGGAAAGAAATCGAATATGAAGTAATGAGAGATGGCAATGATACCTGCATCATTATCTGTAATATGGAAAATGTTGATCCAGTGGGGATTCACACTGGAGACAGTATCGTTGTGGCCCCTTGCCAAACATTAAGAAATGAAGAAGTTCATATGTTAAGAAGTTCTGCAATAAAAATCATTCGTGCGCTTAAAATTGAAGGGGGATGTAATGTTCAATTTGCCCTTAACCCTGAGAGCATGGAATATGTAGTGATTGAAGTAAATCCCAGGGTAAGCCGTTCTTCGGCCTTAGCATCTAAAGCTGCAGGATATCCCATTGCGAAAATTGCTGCTAAGATTGCCATTGGAATGTATCTGCATGAAATCCCTAACTATGTTACAGGAAAAACCAAAGCTTCTTTTGAACCCACAATTGATTATGTAGTTACTAAAATTCCAAAATGGCCTTTTGATAAGTTTGGGTATGCGGATCATACTTTAGGGACCCAAATGAAGGCTACTGGAGAAGTAATGGCTATTGATAGAACTTTTGAAAGCTCTTTTTTAAAGGCAGTTATTTCATTAGAAGGTAAGGATACGGGCTTAAGAAGAGAAGACTTAAGCAAGAAAACCGATGAAGAAATAGAAAAAATGCTCTATATCTGTGATGATCAGCGAATTTTTGTCATTGCAGAAGCCTTAAGAAGGGGAATTACCATCCAATCCATTAATCGTATTACAAAGATTGACTCATGGTTTTTACATAAGATAAACCATATTATTGAAATAGAACAACGCCTTCAAAACGAACCATTTACAGTAGAATTGCTAAAAGAAGCGGAAGAAATGGGCTTTACCGATGTGGAAATTCAAGCTTTGTCTAATCAACCCATATCCACTTTAGATACATTAAGAAGAGCCCATAATATATATCCGGTTTACAAAATGGTAGACACCTGCGCGGGAGAGTTTGAATCTCAGACTCCTTATTACTATTCTACCTACGAACAAGAGGATGAAAATATCATCAGTAAAAAAGAAAAAATTATTGTAATAGGTTCAGGACCAATAAGAATCGGACAGGGAATAGAGTTTGATTATTGTTCGGTTCATGCTGTATGGGCTATAGAGAAAGCAGGATATCAGTCGATTATTATCAATAATAATCCAGAAACAGTAAGTACCGATTTTGATACCGCGGGAAAACTTTATTTTGAGCCATTGTATATCGAGGATGTATACAATGTGATTAGAAAAGAAATGCCTAAAGGAGTCATTGTACAATTTGGAGGACAAACTGCAATTAATCTTGCGCCGAAATTATTAAAAAGAGGCGTTCAAATATTGGGAACTTCGGTAGATTCAATAGATGTTGCAGAAGACAGAAAACTCTTCGAACAGCTTCTTAAAGAACTAAACATTCCACAACCTAAGGGCTGCGCTGTCACCCATATGGACGAGGCGGTAAAGGTTGCAGAAGAAATCGGTTATCCTGTTCTTGTAAGACCTTCTTATGTCATTGGCGGAAGAGCCATGCAGGTTGTTTATTCTGAAGCCGAATTGCGGGAGTATGTAAAGGAAGCAACCTCTCTTTCAACGGAACATCCAATTTTAATCGATCAATATATAGAAGGAAAAGAAGTCGAGGTTGATGCTATTTCAGATAAAGAAGATATTCTGATACCAGGTATCATGGAACATATAGAAAGAACAGGGATTCACTCAGGAGACAGTATTTGCGTGTATCCACCCCAAACTCTTTCACAAAAGGTCATTGATACTTTGGTTTTATATACGCAAAAAATAGCTAAAGCTCTGCAAGTTATCGGTTTAATGAATATTCATTAAACCGATAACTTGCAGAGCTTTAGCTATTTTTTGCGTATATAAAACCAAAGTATCAATGACCTTTTGTGAAAGAGTTTGGGGTGGATACACGCAAATACTGTCTCCTGAGTGAATCCCTGTTCTTTCTATATGTTCCATGATACCTGGTATCAGAATATCTTCTTTATCTGAAATAGCATCAACCTCGACTTCTTTTCCTTCTATATATTGATCGATTAAAATTGGATGTTCCGTTGAAAGAGAGGTTGCTTCCTTTACATACTCCCGCAATTCGGCTTCAGAATAAACAACCTGCATGGCTCTTCCGCCAATGACATAAGAAGGTCTTACAAGAACAGGATAACCGATTTCTTCTGCAACCTTTACCGCCTCGTCCATATGGGTGACAGCGCAGCCCTTAGGTTGTGGAATGTTTAGTTCTTTAAGAAGCTGTTCGAAGAGTTTTCTGTCTTCTGCAACATCTATTGAATCTACCGAAGTTCCCAATATTTGAACGCCTCTTTTTAATAATTTCGGCGCAAGATTAATTGCAGTTTGTCCTCCAAATTGTACAATGACTCCTTTAGGCATTTCTTTTCTAATCACATTGTATACATCCTCGATATACAATGGCTCAAAATAAAGTTTTCCCGCGGTATCAAAATCGGTACTTACTGTTTCTGGATTATTATTGATAATAATCGACTGATATCCTGCTTTCTCTATAGCCCATACAGCATGAACCGAACAATAATCAAACTCTATTCCCTGTCCGATTCTTATTGGTCCTGAACCTATTACAATAATTTTTTCTTTTTTACTGATGATATTTTCATCCTCTTGTTCGTAGGTAGAATAGTAATAAGGAGTCTGAGATTCAAACTCTCCCGCGCAGGTGTCTACCATTTTGTAAACCGGATATATATTATGGGCTCTTCTTAATGTATCTAAAGTGGATATGGGTTGATTAGACAAAGCTTGAATTTCCACATCGGTAAAGCCCATTTCTTCCGCTTCTTTTAGCAATTCTACTGTAAATGGTTCGTTTTGAAGGCGTTGTTCTATTTCAATAATATGGTTTATCTTATGTAAAAACCATGAGTCAATCTTTGTAATACGATTAATGGATTGGATGGTAATTCCCCTTCTTAAGGCTTCTGCAATGACAAAAATTCGCTGATCATCACAGATATAGAGCATTTTTTCTATTTCTTCATCGGTTTTCTTGCTTAAGTCTTCTCTTCTTAAGCCCGTATCCTTACCTTCTAATGAAATAACTGCCTTTAAAAAAGAGCTTTCAAAAGTTCTATCAATAGCCATTACTTCTCCAGTAGCCTTCATTTGGGTCCCTAAAGTATGATCCGCATACCCAAACTTATCAAAAGGCCATTTTGGAATTTTAGTAACTACATAATCAATTGTGGGTTCAAAAGAAGCTTTGGTTTTTCCTGTAACATAGTTAGGGATTTCATGCAGATACATTCCAATGGCAATCTTAGCAGCAATTTTCGCAATGGGATATCCTGCAGCTTTAGATGCTAAGGCCGAAGAACGGCTTACCCTGGGATTTACTTCAATCACTACATATTCCATGCTCTCAGGGTTAAGGGCAAATTGAACATTACATCCCCCTTCAATTTTAAGCGCACGAATGATTTTTATTGCAGAACTTCTTAACATATGAACTTCTTCATTTCTTAATGTTTGGCAAGGGGCCACAACGATACTGTCTCCAGTGTGAATCCCCACTGGATCAACATTTTCCATATTACAGATAATGATGCAGGTATCATTGCCATCTCTCATTACTTCATATTCGATTTCTTTCCACCCGGCAACACTTTGCTCTAAAAGAACCTGGTGAATCCTGCTATGCATCAGTCCACTATGCAGAATTTTTTTCAGTTCTTCCATGTTATTTGCAATGCCACCGCCAGTCCCTCCTAGGGTATATGCCGGTCTTACAATAATGGGAAAGCCAATTTTTTCTGCAAATTCAAGACCTTCCTCCATAGAACTGACAATATTGCTCTTAGGAATAGGCTCCCCTATGCTATGCATAAGTTCTTTAAACTTTTCTCTGTCTTCAGCGTTTTGTATTGCTTCCAGGGAAGTTCCCAATAATTTTACATTGTATTGATCCAATACGCCCGCTTCTTTTAGTTCAACAGCTAAATTAAGCCCCGTTTGTCCTCCCAAGGTAGGAAGAAGACCATCGGGTCTCTCTTTTTCAATAATATAGGTGAGGGCCTCTTGATTTAAAGGCTGTATATATACTTTATCTGCCATATGATCGTCTGTCATAATTGTGGCAGGATTACTATTAACCAAAACAACTTCAATATTTTCTTCTTTCAATGCTTTACAGGCTTGGGTTCCTGCATAATCGAATTCGGCTGCTTGACCTATGATAATCGGCCCTGACCCAATTACCATTACCTTTTTTAAGTTTGTATTTTTAGGCATTATCTCCCTCCTCATCCAATATGCTAATCCACTGCTTAAAAATAATATTGGCATCGCTTGGCCCAGGTCCTGCTTCCGGGTGAAATTGAACGCCATAAACTTTTAACTGTTTATTGCAGAAACCTTCCACTGTCGAATCGTTAACATTGACATGAGTTATCTCTATGTCCTTTGTAATCTTATTGCTATTTATGGCATAGCCATGATTTTGAGCGGTAATCATAACCCTGTTAGTTTTTAAATCTAACACAGGATGATTGCCTCCCCTGTGACCAAATTTCAACTTATAAGTGTCTCCCCCTAAAGCCAGGGCAAGAATTTGCTGACCTAAACATATTCCAAAGAGAGGAATTTTCCCAAGCAACTGTTCAGCAGTACGCACAGCATGTTTTGCATCTTTTGGATCTCCCGGTCCATTTGAAAAAAGAACAGCATCTAAATGATTATTAAGAAGTTTATCATAATTGATGTCCCAAGGAAAAATCGTAATTGAACATCCAAGTGCTTCAATATGTTTAATGATTCCTCTTTTTAATCCCAAATCAACAATCCCTATATGTTTGCCTTCCCCTGCTATATGTTTAATTTTACGGGTAGATACTTTTTCTACTGTATTTGTTGGAAATGAATAATGTTTAAGTTTTTCCCATAAATCTTCTGTAACCTCATCAGTAGTTAGCATACATTTCATGGTTCCCTGATTTCGAATTTTCTTCGTTAACATCCTTGTATCTATACCTGAAATTGCAAAAACACCTTGTGCTTTTAAATAATCGGATAGATTCCCTTGACTCATCCAATTGCTTTCAAACTTTGCATTTTCTTTTACAACAAATCCGTTTACTTGCACTTTGTCAGATTCTACATCTTTTTCATTGATTCCATAATTACCGATAAGAGGATAAGTCATAACAACAATCTGTCCTGCATAAGACGGATCAGTCAGAGTTTCCTGATATCCGGTCATCGATGTATTAAATACAATTTCTCCTAATACGGTTTTCATATCACCAAACGCTTTTCCCGTTAAAACAGTTCCATCTTCCAACAATATATGAGCTTTCATTTCAAGCCTCCTTTAATGACTCTTCTAATATACATATAGCCTTGTCTATTTCCCCTTGATTAACGGTTAAAGGGGGAACGAACCGAATAACATTGGTTCCTGCCCCTACAAGCAGTAAGCCTTTTTCTATACAAGTATTAATGATATTTCCTATCGGAACAGATAATTCTATCCCTTGAATAAGCCCAATGCCTCTGACATCAGAAACCACTTTATATTTTTCTTTTAAGCTTTCAAGCTTTTTCCTTAGATATTGACCTTGTTCTTTAACATTTTTCAAAATACCTTTGTTAAGCAAAGCATTTAATACCTCTTTGGCAGCAGTACATGCTGCGGGGTTTCCACCGAAAGTCGAAGCATGGTCTCCCGGTTTAAAGGCAGCTGCAGCTTTTTCGGTGGCCATGATTGCCCCTATTGGGAAGCCTCCCCCCAATCCTTTTGTAAGAGCAATAACATCAGGTGGGATTTCATATGCCTGATAAGCAAATAAGTCCCCCGTTCGTCCTATACCACATTGAACTTCATCATAGATAAGCAAAATATCTTTTTCGGTAGAGAGTTCTCTTATTTTCGCTAAAAATTCTTTTTCAGCCGGACGAATTCCCCCTTCTCCCTGAATAGGTTCAAGCAAAATTGCACAGGTTTTCTCTGAAATCAACGCTTTGACTGATTCAAAATCATTGTATTGGGCATATACTATCCCCTCTAACAAAGGATTTAAACCTTTTTGATATTTTTCTTGGCCCGTTGCAGTAATAGCTCCCATTGTTCTTCCATGAAAAGACTGTTTCATCGTTATAATCTCATAACAGTGCTCACCATGAGCCATTTTCCCGTATTTTCTCGCCAGTTTGATGCAGCTTTCTATGGCTTCAGCCCCACTATTGCAAAAGAAAACTTTATTAAAAACACTATTTTCAATTAAAATTTCTGCTGCTTCAATTCCAGGAATATTCCAATACAAATTAGAACAGTGCATCATTTTCTTAATCTGTTTATATAAAGCTTCTGTTAACTCTTCATCTCCATATCCTAAGGCATTAACAGCAATTCCTCCAACAAAATCCAGATATTCTTTGCCGTTAATATCTTTTACAAAACATCCGTTACCTTCATTTAATACGATAGGAAATCTATTATAAGTATTCATAATAACTTTCTGTCCCCGCTCTATCCATTGCCTTTGTAACATTGACCTCTCCCCTTTATATTAAATTTTTGAATTAATCTGCAATTGATATTTTTATAATTATACATCTAAATGTGTTTTTATGCAATAAGCATTGATTAATTATTCATCAAATTATATTAATATGTATAATTATAAATCCCTGGGATCAATGCTTTAATCCCAGGGATTTATAATTTATTATGTGTTTCTATCCAGTTTAATATATCTTTATAAACTTCATATTTATTAATTTCATTCAGCATTTCATGCCTTCCGTTTGCATAAATTTTAATGGATACATCTTTGATACCAGCTTTTTTAAATTGATTATATACTTCCTGTACGCCTTTAGAATAGTTTCCTACAGGATCCATTTCTCCGGAAAAAATATAAATCGGTAATTCTTTAGAAACTTTATTGATATTTTCTTGGATATTGATTGTTCTGGTTCCTCTGATTAAATCGTTGAAAAATGAAGTTGTAAAAACTCCTCCACAAAAAGGATCTTTAATATATTGATCCACTTCTTCTTCATCCCGTGATAGCCAGTCGAAATGCGTTTTTGCTGGTTGAAATTTGTCGTTAAACGCCTCAAAGGATAATTTATACATAAGTGGACTGGGCGCCTTAGGCCCCTTAATCTTCATTTCCAACCAAACAAGTATCTGCCCCAAAATGCCACGAATACCTAAACTCCCACTCGTTCCAGATAATATGACACCTTTTATCCTATCGCTATACCTTATAATATAGTCTCTTGAAAGCAGAGATCCCATGCTATGTCCAAAAAGAAAAACTGGTACCCGAGGGTGATTTTTCCTAATAATATTGGTGAGATGAGCCATATCCGATACAACTTTTTCCCAACCGTGTTTATCTGAAAAATACCCTCTTTGATTTGCTAATTCTCCAGTTCTTCCATGTCCTCTATGGTCATTTGCATAAACGATGTATCCATGGTTGCCAAGATATTTTGCAAATTCCTCATATCGACCAATATGCTCACCCATACCATGGGCAATTTGGACAACACCTTTTATTGGTACGTTATAATTCATCCAGCGACGGCCATAGATTTTTATATTATCCCTTGATTGATAGGCAAAATCCGTCTTATCCATAAACTCTCCTCCTTTTATACCAGATTTATATACAGTTTTTATACATTTATCGGCATATCCTTTCTCCTTTTAATTTGCTATTCTTTATGATAAAATACTTAATTCATTATATATTCACTTATTTTCATAATATATCAAACTGCAAGTAGATTATTTTATATTGCGATATTTTATTACATATTACACGCTCTTTTATTACTTGACAATTATTAACAACACGAGTATCATTACTAAGTGTTACCATATAAAGGAGGAGATTTTATGAAAAATATTGGGTTAGTCCTAGAAGGAGGCGGAATGAGAGGATTGTATACCTCTGGAGTCCTGGATTTTTTTATAGATAATAATATATATTTCCCTTATGTCATAGGTGTATCCGCCGGTGCCTGTAATGCAATCTCCTATATTTCAAGACAAAAAGGAAGAAATAAGAATATTAATGTTAATTATGTGAGAGATAAACGATATATAAGCATTGGAAGGCTGATTAAAGACAAGGAGTTATTTGGAACAGACTTCCTTTTTAATGATATTCCTAATGTGTTATGTCCCCTTGACTATGAAACTTTTAACAATGCAAAAGAAACTTTTGTTGTATGCACAACAGATTGTGAAACCGGCAAACCAGTATATTATTATAAAAATAATTCTCCAGAATTTTTTGATACAGTAAAAGCCTCCATGAGCCTACCTTTTATCAGTAAGATTGTACAAATCAAAGATAAGTACTTGTTGGACGGAGGAATTGCCGATGCTATTCCAATAAAAAAATCAATCAGTGACGGAAATGATTATAATGTTGTGATATTAACAAGGCATCAAGGGTACAGAAAAAAACCCTTTAAAAACAGAAGATTTGCCAATTACTTCTATCCTCAATATCCAAATTTAGTAGATGCTCTTTGTAAAAGACATGAAATGTATAATGAAACTTTAGATTATATTGATCAACTTGACTCCAGCGGCAGAGCATTTGTGATACGCCCATCAGAACCCCTGCCAGTAAAAAGAATAGAGAGAAATCCAAAGAAACTTTTAGACGTATACAATAAAGGCTATCATGATGCAGAAAAAATATATTCTCACTTAACAGAATGGATCAATAAAATAGATAGAGCTGTATAATAAACAACTCTATCTATTTTATTAATTACATAGAAAATTCCTCCAAATTTCTTATATCATAAGAAGTCATTTATCTTCTTACAACAGTTTCATTTCTTAGCATGGTCCATATTTCAGGGTCTTCCATCCCCAGCCTCCAAAGTGCTATGCCTTTAATACCTAAATCCCACGCTCTTTGAACCTTTGCCTGAATACTGGCTTCATCTTCAAACCAAACTTCATGTTGATTGCCCTGCTCATCGGTATATGAATACATAGGCGTCTGAGTTTCTTCGTCAAATATAATTTCTGCATTATACTGCCTTGCCCTATTGATAGCCATTTCATAGGTCACATAGGTATTCCTTCCCGTTGTTAGATTAAAATCAAATCCAAATACAGAAACAGCCGCTACAATCTTTTCGCGAGGAACCTTTGTCATCGTGTATCTTAACACACGATCCATCCATCCAATGGATACCACCGGACCAGGACCACTTCCAGGCCAACCGTGTTCATTATACAACATCACAACAAATTCATCTACTGCAACTCCTATCGGAGCATATTGGAAAGGATCAGAAAATGGATTAAAAGGCTGGTCACTAACCCTCGATGTTACAGAAGCAGATAAAAAATATCCTCTTTCATGCAAGGCACGGCCAAGTTCTGTATAAAATGCCGAAAGTCTATCGCTGTCTTCTAAATAAACATCTTCAATGTCTATATTTACACCATCAAAGCCATAACCTTCAATTAATTCAATAACATTTTGAATAAAGGCAGCTCTGCTCTGGGGCGTCATAAGCATTGCTCTGACAGTATCTTTTGAGATGGTGACATTACCTCTTTCATATAGTAAATTGTGTATTACAGGAAAGATTTTAATATTTCTTTCATGGGCAATCCTAATCAGGTTTTCTACATATTCATTGGTAAAATCTCCGCCAAACTTTTCTATCTCTGTTGGATTGTCTGCATCTATTCTAAACATAAATAAACCTAGTTGTGAGATTGCATCCGTATGACCAACAAAAGAATCATAAGAACTTGGAAGGGTTGGTCCTTCTGCTAAAGTATAAAATCCTAATATGGTCGTAATGGGCAGATTAGAACCATATACATTAAAATCCACTGTGTTTTTGGAAATCCACCCTTTCGTTCCATCAAACAACTCCATCTGATACCAATTGCCGCTGGAATTGGTTACTGGCAATTTAGCCCCTCTCACCATAACTGCGACAATTGGAAAATTTGTACCAGGTCTTCTCCGTACATTAGCTTGATCTACATTGACAACAACTTCTGTATATTGAGGAATTTGCAAACGCTGTCCTATATATAAGGATGAGGCGCTTAAATTATTTAAAACCATAAAGCTCTCTACGGTTGTATTGAACTTTTGTGCCAATTGATAAAGGGTATCTCCCGGTTGAACTAAATAAGTCGATATAGGAATAATTAATCTTTGCCCAGGATAAATTATGTTTCCTGAAATTTGATTAATATTTCTTATTTCCTGTATTGTAACCCCATATTGTCTGGAAATTTGATATAAGGAATCCCCAGGTTTTACAATATAACTCGCTTTCGGAAACCTCCACATCTTCCTTTCACTCCCATTCATATAATCCTTATGGTATTATATTCTTTCAGGAGTTGAAATGTTTGTAGGTAAATGATAATTGTATCTATTTTTGTGATTCTTGCATAAAAAAACAAAAAATACCTACAACATCAAATATTAATAGGTATTTTTCAGGAGTTTCCTAGCGGTACAGATTCTTTTATGAAATCTGCTTTTTTATTATATATTAAACAAAACTATTTATCTTTAAACATTCCTTCACGAAGCCCATAACTTTCGTTATGCTCAACATTGCCTATGGGTTCAACATGAACAATCACATCATAAACATCCTGAATATTTTCTTTAATTTTTTCCTCAACTTCCATAGCGATTTGATGAGCATCCAATACATTAAGATTGCCGTCAACTTCAATATCTGTATCTATAATATACAGATTCGCAAGTTTTCTCACTCTCGTTCGATGAGGATTATAAGCTCCTTGTATCGATTCAATGGTGCGAAATATTTCTTCATAAATGGTAGTATCCTTTACACCATCCATGAGTTCCATATTCGTTTCTATAACAATTTCATAAGCTGCCTTGATAATCCAGAGGCTTACAAGAATTGCCGTAATCGAATCAAAGACTGGCAAATTCAATAAATACGTAAATCCTAATCCAACCAGCACTCCAGTTGAAATCGCAATATCATTTCTCATATTTTTTGCATTGGCAATCAGCATAGAACTCTGTGTTTGTTTGCCGATTCTATATTGATAAAAAGCCAGAAATACTTTACCAAGAATCGAAATAATAACAATATAAACAGAAACCTTCGATGGGATCTCTTTATCCATTTTAGAAATGATATCCGATATTCCTTTGACAAAAAGCTGTGCTCCAGCAAAGAATACAATAAACCCCAGAATAGTCGTAGCAATAGTTTCGGCTCTGTGATGCCCGTAAGGATGTTCTCGATCTGGGGGCTTTGACATAACTTTAGACGCAAACAACATGATAAAACTCGTTACAACATCCGTAGAAGAATCTATACCATCACCAACCAGGGCCATACTTCCTGCAAGAAGTCCAAATAGTATCTTAAGCAAAGCCAATATTGAGTTTCCAATGATTCCAACCCAAGAAGCCCTTGTTATCTGCTGAGTTCTGTTTTTCATCTAAAATAGCTCCTCTTTAGCATCTTCATTTATATTTTTCATACATATGGTTATATTATATACATATTAGTAGAATTTAAAAATGTTTTCAACATCAATAAGGAGAATCGATATGCCTGAAATGAAGTTTTTCCCGGATAATATCTCTAAGACAACAACTAATAAAAAAGAAAATAAAAGTGATTTAGAAATGCGAAATGATCAAAGAGAGAATAAACAGTCTCAAAATCCATTCTTTGATTTAAGTGAAGATGATGTTTTTTCAGCTCCAAAAGACGGCATATAAAAAGGGCGATTCTATTCGCCCTATTAAAATATTATTTTTCAATCATTGTTCCTACACCTTTTTGAGTAAAGATTTCAAGAAGAAGACAGTGTTCCACACGACCGTCCAAGATATGTACCGTTTTAACCCCCTTCTTCACGCCTTGTACACAGCATTCCACTTTAGGAATCATTCCTCCTGATATAATGCCATTCTTAATATACTGATCCACATCTTTTATGGAAAGTCTGGAAATAATTGAAGAACTGTCGGATACATCTTTTAAAACCCCTTCAACATCCGTTAAAAATACAAGCTTCTGAGCATTTAATGCTCCAGCGACTGCAACCGCAGCATAATCCGCATTAATATTATAAGAATTCCCTTCCTTGTCAATACCTATCGGAGCAATAACAGGAATAAAATCTTGTTCTATAAGTGTTGTAATGAGTTTGGTGTTAACATTTACGACTTCTCCTACAAATCCAACATCCATACCATTCACCAGTTTTTTTTCAGTTTGCAGTGTAGCTCCATCTTTTCCGCTGATCCCTACGGCATTGATACCCTGATTTTGGATATGGCTGACTATACTTTTATTCACTTTTCCGGCTAAAACCATTTCTACGATTTCCATTGTTTCTCTGTCTGTAACCCTGAGTCCATTTACAAACTCCGATTGTTTGTCCATTTGTTTTAATGCTTTATTGATATCAGGCCCTCCACCATGTACAATAACCGGATTGATGCCAACGAGTTTCATCAAAATAATGTCTTGAATAACGGTTTCTTTAATCATGTCATCGATCATGGCACTGCCGCCATACTTGATAACTACTGTTTTTCCATAAAACTCTTTGATATAAGGCAGTGCTTCTACAAGCACCTTAGCTTTTTCAATATATAATTCCATTTTCACTCCCCCTTTACGTTCTATATTCCCCATTAATTCGAACATATTCGTAGCTTAAATCGCACCCCCAGGCTGTCGCCTCTTCAGAGCCTTCTTCAAGCAAAGTAATTACTTTAATATCCTTTTCGTGCAGAATTTTATATGCATAATCCTCATCAAAACCCAAAGGCGTTCCATTTTTCATTACTGTAATACTTCCAGCTTCAGAAAGAAATTGAATGGTTACTT
>JAAYMW010000183.1 GCA_012521175.1 Candidatus Epulonipiscium sp. | reverse complement strand
GAGTGGGGGCTCCCTCCAGTCTTTTATATATAAGTTCTTTATAGGCTTTTTCCTGTTCTTCTGATATCTCATCTTTTGAATGGGTAAAAAGCTGAACCCGGGAAAAAGTAAGAACGTGGGCCAAAAGAATCTCCCCATCCAATGCCCAGGTTCGAATATGAGCATCTTTTAATAAACTTTTCCCTTCAGCCAGAACTTTTTCAATAGTCCTCTTCATCCTCCAGAACTCCTTTCAATGCGGCGATTGCTACCTCAATCTGTGCATCATCCGGTTCTCTGGTGGTAAATGTTTTTTGCAGCCACATTCCCGGAACACTAATCCAGCAGGCCAACTTTGTTTTTGATTTTCTTGCCCATCGGATGACTTCATAGGAAATTCCCGCAATGAGCGGAACAAAAATAATCCTGCTGAGTACTCTGAGCCAGGGAGTTTCAATATTCAACACTGCAAAGACAACAACACTGACAAACATTACAATAAGAAGAAAACTGGTTCCACAGCTTTTATGAAGACGGCTGTGTTTTTTTACATTTTCAACAGTTAATTCTTCTTCATGTTCCAGGCAGTTAATGGTTTTATGCTCTGCTCCGTGATACTGGAATACCCTTTGTATATCTTTCATTTGAGAAATCAGATAAATATAAATAAGAAAAATCCCTATTCTAATAACGCCTTCCAGGAGATTCTGAAGCCAAACATTTGTAATAAAATTCTTAAACAATCTGGATAAGAAAAGAGGGGTTACCATAAACAAAGCAATGCCCAGTACGATGGATACAATAATAGAAAAGCCTATCATATAATCTTCTAATTTGTTCCCTAATTTTTTCTCTAAATACTTTTCAAATTTAGAGGGCTCACTTTCTTCTTCCACTTCAAAAAATTCTGCAGAATAAGCCAAAGTTTTAATTCCTATTACCATAGAATCGATAAATGTTGCAACACCCCTTAGAAGAGGAAGTTTGAATAGAGCATACTTCGTCATAATAGCAGTAACAGGTTGTTTATCCATAACTATTTCCTGGTCAGGCTTTCTTACTGCTACAGTGTAAGTCTTTGTCCCTCTCATCATGACTCCTTCAATAACAGCTTGACCTCCAATACTTGTACGCTTCACTGCACTCACCCCCTACGATATTGTTAGTAAAATAAACTTTCTTATTTCAAAAAAAAAGGTTGAGTGCAACCGCCTCAACCCCTTACTGTTCTTGCCCAATTCCATATCTTTTATTGAACTTATCAATACGACCTTTTGCCGCTGCTGCTTTTTGCTTTCCGGTATAGAAAGGATGACATTGGGAACAAACTTCCACATGTAATTCTTTCTTTACAGAACCAGTTTTGAAAGTATTTCCACAGTTACATGTTACTGTAGCTTCTTCATAATTTGGATGAATATCTGCTCTCATTCTTTTCACCTCTTTCACAAAATATCTGCTTTAGACTTTTATCCGTTTTATTTTCTCTATCTACTCGCATTACGCTTTTATAGCGACAACATTCGTATTATAACATATACACCTCATTGTTGCAAGGGTGGTTTTAATTTATAATTTTATCTCCAATAATATTAATAAATTCTTGATTATTTTTTGTATGCATCAGTGTATCAATAATACTTTCCGTCACATCAACGGAGGACATACGACTCATAGCTTTTCGTATGCCGTAAACAACCTCCAACTCGTTCTGGGTAAGAAGCAGCTCTTCTCTTCTGGTTCCCGACTTATAAATATCAATGGCAGGAAAGATGCGTTTTTCTGAGAGCTTCCTGTCTAAAACCAGCTCCATATTTCCCGTTCCTTTAAATTCTTCAAAAATCACTTCATCCATTTTACTCCCTGTTTCCACCAAAGCAGTTCCAAGGATTGTAAGACTGCCTCCCTCCTGGATGTTTCTTGCCGCTCCAAAGAACTTTTTAGGCATATGAAGCGCCGCAGGATCTAGTCCTCCTGATAAAGTCCTGCCGCTGGGAGGAATGGTTAAATTATAAGCTCTTGCTAAACGGGTAATGCTATCTAATAAAATAATAAGATCCTTTTTCTGTTCTACCAGTCTCTTAGCCCTTTCTAAAACCATCTCTGCCACCCTTTTATGATGCTCCGGCTGTTCATCAAAAGTTGAGTAAACGACTTCAACATTCTCTCCTTGAATAGACTGCTTCATATCAGTGACTTCTTCCGGTCTTTCATCGATTAGAAGGACTATAAGCCTGGCTTCCGGATGATTTTTCGTAATTGCATTGGCAATCTTTTTTAGAAGTACTGTTTTCCCTGCTTTAGGAGGAGCTACAATCATTCCCCTCTGTCCCTTTCCAATAGGCGCTATTAAGTCAATCAACCTCGTGGACAGCTCTAGCTGGTCAGATTCCAAACGAATTTTTTCTGTAGGATATATAGGCGTTAAGTCCTCAAAATTAGGGCGTTTGGCTGCAACATCAGGATGATCTCCATTTACTTCTTTTACATATAATAAGGCACTAAATTTTTCGTTCTCTTTAGGAATGCGAATATTGCCTTTAACCAAATCCCCTGTTTTTAAATTAAATCGGCGAATTTGAGAAGGAGAAACATAAATATCTTTAGTTCCCGGGAGATAGTTTTCTGAGCGCAAAAACCCATAACCGTCGGCTAATACTTCTAATACGCCCTCTTCTACTATACCGCTGTCTAACTGACCAATTCCTGTTGGAACTTTAATTTTTTCCTGGGAAGTGCTCGTATCTTCCTTCTCTTCAGTGAATGTATTTGCTTCATTCATCTCACTGACTTCATTGATTAATTCTATGAGTTCACTTTTTTTATATTTTGAAATGCTTTTTATTCCTAATTCTTTTGCTATTTCTCTTAAATCCGTAAGAGTCTTATTACTCCAATCATTATCCATGTTTTACCACCTTTATGCTTACAGTTTTGGTATTGCTAATTTCATGCCTTTAATTAAATCATTTTCGTCTTTTATATGATTATAATCCATGATATTTTTATAATATCGTCCATTGCCATATACCTTAGTACTGATCTTCCATAAAGTATCCCCATCTTGTACAGTATAATAAGTAATCTGTGTACCCTGCGTATTGGTAGGTTTACTTTTCTCATTGCTATTGGAGGATTCAGTATTTGAGGATTCAGATGATTCCCGGGAAATGATTAAAGACTGTTCTTGGATTTGAGATTTAAGTTCTTCTATTTCTGATTTTAGACGTAAATTTTCAGAAGACAATTCTTCATTTTCTTTTTGCAAATCACTAATTTGAGCATTTAATGTCTCTAACTGCTGCTTTTTTTCCTCTGTCAATTCGTTTTCTCTGTCCTGAAACAGAGCATAAATCGAATTGAATGTCACCCACATAATTGCAACGATTAATAGGACTCCAACCCCTATCACTGCAATATGCATAACTTTTTTTCTTAAACTGTGTCGTTTCTTTTTTCTACGTCTTGCTGTAAGACTATAAAAGTTCTCCAGCTCTTCTGCTGTTAACTTCCGGTCATTATTAAGAGGATTGGTCTCTTTTAAGAGAGCATCCAGTTCTTCTCTAATTTTTCTTTGTTCTTCTTTCTCAAAATAATCCAGTTCTTCAAGCTCCTGATCATTTTCGATATAATCTTTCTCTTCCATCATTAGTACATCTCCTTGCTTTCAACTTAGACATATAGTAAAAATATAACATTAATTATACGATATGTCTATCTTAAAACAAATACATACATATTTGGAATTGCTCTTATTTTATAGTAAAATAGTCCTATCTTTCTGAAGGTATATAATCGTCTGAGCCTGAAGAAACTTTAAGTCTTCGTTATTTCTTGTTAATAAACTCATCTCATTTCCGCAAAAAGTACATCTTAACTTAAGTACATTAGTAAGTACATCCATTTCAACATTATTATTGCCACATTCACAACGAATCTTGCCTAATTCAGCCAAATCATGTATATAATTAATACTTTCAATAGCTACTTCAATATTTTTACATAATTCCGGGATTCCCATTTCTTCTAAAATAGACTTGAGTAAATCTTCATGATGATCCAATGCATCTCGAACGCTTTCATCTTTTCCAACAAATCCAATTTCCATATGTTTTTTGGGACATTGAAGGGTTTTTAATGAATCGGAAAAGAAATGATCCGCAGAAAAGGTATAAGTATGTATTTCAGTGCATAAGAAACAGGGAAGCATAATAGAAATTTTTCTTTTGTCTTTAAAAATAATTCTAATAGAAGTCTTTCCACATTTACAGCTTAGATATTCCTCTTTTTTGCCTGAAAAATTAAAAAGAGAAAGATTATTAAAACAAAATCTTCCACAATTTGCGCATCTAAAAACAATCGTTTGTTCTTTTCCTAACATCATCCCTATCACCTGCCTTTAATAATGAATTCTTCAAAAGATTTAGAATTCCTTTTGCTGCAATAGGGATTTACATTTTTTATTGCATAGGAAATCCAAAGAATTTCCTATGCAATAAGAATAATGGGCGAAATCCTTCGCCCAAATGTTTTTAAAATGCTATAACAAGTCCCCCGTCGTCTGCATAAGTGGAACTTAAGCCTCTCATTTCTACAATAATAATATCTTTAAAATTATATTTTTTGAGTACCTCTTCCTTAAACTTTAATGCGCGTTCTAAGCAATTACAATGGGCAATACCTAAAATTTTTTCTTCGAAATTCTTTCCTTCTTCTCCTATGGTGTCTACAAACTTATCAAACGCCTTCTTATAGCCTCTGACTTTTTGAACCAATCGTATGGTTCCTTCTTCTGTTGCACCCATAATAGGCTTTATAGATAATACAGAAGCTATCTTGGCAATAAAAGGACTAAGACGTCCTGCTTTTGCTAAATGGTCCAAACTTTCCAACAGGAAAAAAGTCTTCATTTCCTGAATATACTTATTTACTTTTTGTACAATTTCCGTTTCTTCAATGTTAATTTTTGATAGTTCGTGGATTTTAAGCGCTATCAGCGTTTCTCCTACTGAAGCACTCAATGAGTCAAAAACATGTATGAATTTATTGCCTACTTCTTCCAAATACATCTCTTTTGCCAATACAGCACTGTTATAGGTGCCACTTAAATTAGAAGATAAGGTAACAACAAAAACACTGTCGTCGCCCTGATATTTTTGCAAAAAATTCTGAGGAGAAGGGCAAGCCGTTTTAGGCGCTGTTTTACAGTTCTTCATTTCCTTTACGTATTCTTTTACATCTAATTGCTCATCATCAATATATTTTTTATCTTCCAATTGAAGAGTTAAAGGGGCAATCTCGATGTTCATTTCCTCTTTCATTTGATCTGTTAAATCGCAGCTGCTGTCTGCAACAATTTTAATCCCCATTACTGACCTCCTACTTTTTATTATCCTCTTATATTAATGTACTCCTCATAATTATGCAACTTTGTAAGTAGTATAAATAAAGTAAACTTATGTCATGTAATGATTAAAAATTCTCTATGCCGGTATGATTTCGAAGGTCGCATTTAAGAAACGCTTCTACATTATGAGCAGACACCGGCTTACTCCAATAATACCCCTGCCCGATATCACATTGAAGATAAAATAACTCCTTAAGCTGTTCTTCTTCTTCAATGCCTTCTGCAATGGTCTTTAAATTGAGATGATGAGCCATGGAAATAATCGCATTTACAATAGCTTTATCATCTGTGTCTTTAGTAATGTCTCTAATAAAAGATAAATCTATTTTCAAATGGTCCACCGGGAATTTCTTCAGATAACTTAAAGAAGAATACCCGGTACCAAAATCATCGATGGAAATAGTAAAACCTGCATTTTTCATCTCTCTTAATACTTCATAAGTCGCCGCAATATCTTGCATAAAGGTAGACTCTGTAATTTCAAAAACAATCAAATTTGGATTAAGTTCATATTCTTCTACTGCTTCCATAATATCTTTTAATAAAGTGCTGCTTCTAAATTGAACCGGGGAAAGATTAATCGCAACCGGTACAACCTCATAACCTTGATCAAGCCACTGCCTTAATTGACGGCATACAATTTTAATAATCTGGCGGCCTACTTCCTTAATCAGTCCAGTTTCCTCAAGAATCGGTATAAAGATTCCCGGTGAAATAATGCCGCTTTCTTTATCTTCCCATCTTACTAATGCTTCAAGTCCTTCTAACTCATGGGTTCTCAAATTAAAATATGGTTGATAAAACACGATAAATTCTTCATTTTTAATGGCTTTTAAAAGCTTATTTTCCATTAATAAAAAGTTCTTTGCATCTGAATTCATATGCTCTCCATAGAACATATATTTATTGGTTTCACTTCTTCGTGCCTGAGAAAGAGCAATTTCGGTTTTGGATATAAGCTGCTTCATATCCTTTCCATCATTAGGATAAATAGAAATTCCCATAGACATAGATAGCACAATTTCTTGTTCTCCTACTCTGACAGGCTGCTGTATTAATTTATAGATTTTATCTATATATACAAATATATCTTCAGAGCTTTTGATATCTTTTAATATAATGCCAAATTTGTCTCCTCCAATACGGGCTACTACATTTTTTTTGCTTAAAGCTTTCGATAACTGATTTCCAATGTTTCTAAGAACCATATCTCCAATTTCTGTCCCAAAGGTTTCATTAACAAAAATAAATGGTTCATTGTAAAATTAAATGCAACAGATAAAAAAAATTAAAACCATAGTGAAAATCATGTATGATATAGGTGTTGAGTATAAACATACAGG
>JAAYMW010000182.1 GCA_012521175.1 Candidatus Epulonipiscium sp. | reverse complement strand
ATTTAAACTTACTGCTTTGATAGAGCATAATCGTTTTGGAAGATCACCCTATTTTGAATAATCTAATTGGTGCAAATCTGTTATGCGCCGAATTCTTTTTTACTTAAATAGTCCCAGAATTTTTTCCCTTCTTCTTTCGCGATTTCATTCTTCATACAAACAAAATTAAACTCTCTTCTTAGGGCAAAATCTTTTAGCTTTACTTCCATTAATTCTCCTTTTCTTATTTCATCTTTCACTGCATCTTCATACATAAATCCAAGACCTACTCTATTTTTTATTAATTCTTTTGCTACATTTACATTTCCTACTTCAATGATTTTCTTAAAACTATCTAATGTATAATTCCTGTCAAATAGCCCTCTTTCCAATACTTCTCTTGATCCAGAACCTTTTTCTCGAATAATAATCGTATGATTTTTTAGGTCATTTAAGCAAATCTCCTTCTTGGATACAATTGGGTCGTTCACTGAAGCAACCAATATAAAGTTCGCCATTTTATATAATTTGGTTTCATATTCGGCTTTATTGAATAACCCTTCTACTATTGCAAATAAGATTTTCCCTTCCATGAGCATATTTAAAACAGTTTTTGTATTATCCACATACATAGTTATATCATAATCACTAAATGTTTTTACAAAATCACTGATCACTGGAGCTAACGTAAATTCACCTATGGTCATAGTCGCTGCAAAGGATAGTGTCTTTTTTTCTTGCCCAACTTCTGCTAACTTTCGAATGATGAATTGTTCACTTCCCTTTGCCTGAAGAATATGCTTATAAAATAACTCCCCTTCCTCGGTAAGCTTCAATCCTCTACTAACATATTCAAAAAACTTGCATCCGTAATGTCTTTCTAAAAACTGAATATGCTGAGTCACTGCAGGTTGAGTAATATTCAACTCTTCTGCCGCTTTAGTGTAACTTTTATTCTTACAGACAGATAAAAATGTATCTACTCTTATATCTAGCAAATGATTCACCTTCTATAAAAATAATTTATATATCTATAATAAATCATAATTAGATTTTATAGTAAAGTCATGTTAAAATCAACTCGACAAAAATAAAGGAGTTGATTGTGTGACATTTTTAAAAAACTATACCGGAGGAATTTTATTTACAATTGTATTGGCTGTATTTTCTACCTTTATAAGCGGATTTATTCCCTATCAACTTATAAGTGCAGGGGTTTTTGCTCTTTTAATCGGAATGATGCTTAATCCTATCCTGTCAAAATACATAATTTTGGAAAAAGGGTTTGGTTTTACAGCCAAAAAAGTGCTTCGCCTGGCTATCATACTGATGGGAACCTCTCTTAGCTTTTCACAGGTTGTAGAAGTAGGAAAGTTTTCTTTATTTGTTATGATTTTTACTCTTCTAACTGCCTTTGGTGGAGGATATTCGATTGGAAAACTTTTTAGGATGAATTGGAAACTGTCCGGGCTTATTTCTGCAGGAACCGGCATATGTGGAGGATCTGCCATTGCTGCTATTGCTCCTGTTATTGATGCCGATGACAGTGAGATTGCTTATGCCATATCTGCGACATTCATCTTCGATATATTAATGGTTATTCTTTTCCCTATTATGGGCCGCTATTTTAATATGAGCGACTTAGGCTATGGATTATGGGCAGGAACAGCGGTGAATGATACCTCTTCTGTAGTAGCAGCAGGTTATGCCTTTTCAGATGCTGCTGGTAAATTTGCTACCATTGTTAAGTTAACAAGAACCTTATCCATCATTCCCACTGTATTGATCTTTTCCTATATTAATGAAAGACTAATCAGAAAAAACAATATAAAAAATCTCCAGGATCATGAAAGTACAACAAATTATTCTGATAAAAAAATAAACCTCAATAAAATTTTCCCTTGGTTCATTCTTTTGTTTCTTGTGGTCGTCGGAATTAAAAGTTTAGGATTGATCCCTCAAAATGCAACTCAGTCCATTTCTTCATTAAGTAAATTTATGATGGTTATGTCTTTGGGAGCAATAGGTCTTAGGACAAACTTTAACACACTGGCGAAATCCGGATTTAAACCGATGGTACATGGATTTATTATTTCTCTGTTGGTTGTTGTGGTTTCATTTGCAGTACAATTGTTTATTGGACAAATATAATAGAGCCATGAAGATGAAATGTCTTCATGGCTCTTTCTGTAAAAAATTATACTCTGTCCAGATATTCTCCATACCCTTCTTCTTCCATCTTATCCTTAGGGATAAATCTTAGGGCAGCAGAATTGATACAGTACCTTAATCCTCCACGATCTAAGGGACCATCGTTAAACACATGTCCCAGATGGGCATCGGAATCCTTGCTTCTTACTTCAGTTCTTATCATATTGTGGCTGTAATCTTGTTTCTGTTTTATTTTGGTTGCATCAATAGGCTGTGTAAAAGACGGCCAACCGCATCCTGCATCGAATTTATCTCTGGATGAAAAAAGCGGGGTTCCAGTGAT
>JAAYMW010000181.1 GCA_012521175.1 Candidatus Epulonipiscium sp. | reverse complement strand
TTTTTCTTCAATTTGTTTTTTATATTCTTCCCAATTCATAGTTTCACTCCTTGTGCATAAGCAAAGTTTTCACTCTGCTATTCATTGGTCTTAGAAATGAAGTTTGTTATTTATAACCCGATAATAAATTTCTGAGCAAAGTCTGAGGATGGAAAGAATTCTCCAAATCCACAGTCTCTAATTTCAGTTTCAATTTGATCGTACTGCCGAAACTCCATAGAAAATTTCAAACGAATAGTTCGTGATGGCCTTTCAGGCAAATTGTTAAGCTTTATAGTATGAATAGGAATGATTTCTCCTTGTTCATTTCTTTTATAGATGGGAATCTCTAAAGAGTTACTCCCCTCTGTATCTAAAATGAATATTTTAGGTTTTGCTTTCTGCCACCAAAATGTATTTCTTTCAATCAGAGGGATGAATCGGAGTTCTTTTTCAAAGATTCCTTTAATCCCGATGTCCGAGGTTAATTGATGATAATCCGATAATTCTATCATTTGCTCAGGGAGTATCCCCAAATATGAAGCTGCTCCGATGCAGGCTCCAAGTGCAACGGTTCCTTCAGCTTCTTTGGGGCAAATAATAGGTATTCCAGAAAATTCATTTTCTAAAAGCTCTTTCATCCAATTCATTTCAAATCCGCCGCCAACGGCAATCACTTTCTGTACTTCTTCTTTGCCAATTTTGCCATGAATGGTTTTGTTTAAAAGAGACGAAATAAACGCTTTGACACTTTCTGCGAAAGGCTCTATCCACTGGTCTAAATCTTCCACAGAAACCGTCTTTTGAAAAGCTGGATAAGCGAAGTTAAAGTATAATTTCGTAGGTTTCCTTTTATAATAATTTTGGAACAAAAGACTCTTGTTTTGATAAGCAAATATTTCTATCTGATGAAAAATTTCCTCTGTTAACTGAGTTTCAAAAATTCCAGCTTCGTTACAATAGAACTTAATAAATATTTCTTTCAGTAATTGATCAAGCTTTTTCCCTCCCAGGGAAGAATCAAATAAAAAAGACAGACTTTCACCTTCAACATTAACTTCATCTTTAAGATTAACTTGAATTAATCCTCCTCTAATCTGCTGACCGCCATAGTCGATAAATAAAATTTTGTCTTCTTCATTTAGAGGATATTCAAAGTTTAGATATCTTAATATGCATTCTCTATAGCTCATAAGAGTTATTAAGGCTTTATCCAGACCAGCCATGGAAAATGCTCGTACAAGTTCTTCTCTGGCGCTCTCAGAAAAATAATCCGGCACCGCAGCGACTACACCTACGACTTCTCCATTGGGGTTTATGTTTTTACACATTTCTATGACTTCTTTGATATATCTGCTTAATAAACTGGGAATATTCATAGGTTTGCCGCTGATATCAATAAGTTCTTTGGTTCCCAGCTTCGATAAGATATTGTGTATCGTAATATCATCAAAGTATCCCTTATTCAGCAAGGCATATTCTCCATAAACCCATTCTCTGTTTTCAGGTATATACTGCATGACCGTAGGGATGGAAGGATTACCATAGCCTCCACTCATATCAATTAATTCTGCTTGTTTTCTGTTAACATTCCAAATAGCAACTTTCGTAGATTTTGTACCTATATCTATTCCAAGTACAAACTTGGTTTCATCATTAAAATCAGCAGATGCTATTTGCTTTTTGAATATTTTCCAGCTCATGTATATTCCATCCTCACTATTTTCCTGCTATAACATTAGCCTTTAATATGATTTGACCTTCTAACATATAGCCTTTATTCATTGTTTTTATAATTTCACCTTTTTCAAAACCTTCTTTAACCTCTGCCATGAGTACTTCATGTTCTTTTCCGTTGAACTTTTCATGAGGAGTTGGATAGATAAATTCGATTTTATATGCCTTTAGAATGCCTTCTATGGACTGTGTTAGTGCATCAATATTTTTTACGTAGGAAATGATAGCTTCTTCTTTGCTTTCCCTTAGTTTTGAAACGGAATAATTTATGATCTCTTCATAGGTACTCATTTCAAATAACAAATGTTCTCTTAAGAATTTAATGATTTTTTTATTTGCTTCCTGCTCTATCTTTTCCTGTCTGCGAAGTAATCTTTGAGATAAATAAAGAAGACCTTCTTCCTCTTTTCCGTCTAAAAGAGCTATATTTTTCTCAGCAAAAATAGACTCTTCCAAAGGAAGCTCTCTTATGGACTCCATCATAAAATTGTTATACAGCTCTGCGACAATTTTTTCAAATTCTTTTTCTATGATAGGGTCTTTAAGTTCATCAGAAGCTCTGTCGAGGACTTCTTCTTTTATATCGGATAAAAACTCTAAACTTTCTTTTAGACTTTCTATTTTTATGTTTATCGTTTCACCAATGCCTTCTATAATAGGAGCATATTCCATTTCTGTAATTTCTCCTACGCCATTTTTAGTTTTTTCGTAGAAGTCTGTAAATGAATATATAATTTTTTGACTTAATTCCATATTGTTTTGAAATTTTTGAGTCATTCTTTCCAGCACATCATTTTGATTTAACTGCTCTTTGTAATGATTGAAAAGCTCAATCTTAAAATCTTCCCATAGTTGATTAAAAGTAGTATAGTTTTCAATAAAATCAACGATTTCTCTATCTTGATAATCTAATTGATTTCTTAAATTAAGGTCATTGATATATGCATCCATCCCCTGAACTCTAAGATATGTTTCAAATTCTTCAGGCGTGGATATATTAATCTTATTAGGAGTTTTTTCAGCTTCTTTAAAAAATTGCTCTAATTCTTCTATTTCTTTACCCAGATGCTGGTAGGCTTCTCTTATGGTATGCAGTATTTCTTGTATGATTTGTTGCTCCCTGTCTTCGTAAGCTTCATTCTTCATTTCTTCTTCCAGAGCATTCACTTGAATTTTAATGATTGCTTCGACATTCTCTTTTTCCTGTTTTATAGACTCATAATAAAAGTTTGCTGCTTTTCTTAAATGAAAATCATTTAACTTCTCTATTCCTTTTTTGGACTTTTTAGCATAGCATCTATATAATGGGTCTTTTAAACTTTGTATTAATCCGGCATAAATCTCTTTGATACACTGGGTCTGCAGGGCATCATCCTTGGTTAAATCCATTAAGTATTTTCTAAGATATATTAGGGTTTTATCCTTTTTATCGTTCATCCACTGCAACTCTATATCGTCCAGGTAATTTAAGATATTAATCTTCTCTTCCGTTAAAAATCTTTCTTTTTCTATTTTAATTGGATTTTCAGTGGATTTAGGATCAATAATCCCCTGCTCTACCATCTGACTTTCTCTAAATTGTTTTAGCTGAGAAGAAAGGACGGTGCATATACCGCTAAGTATTTCTTTAGCTCTACCTGTTTTAATCTCCTGCTCATGATCCTCAAATAATTGAATAGTTCCTTGATAATGGTTCATAAGATGCTCAAAATACTCAAAGATTTTTTCATCATATATAGACAATTTATTCTCTTCACTTAGATGATGCAGAATTTTTAGCATCACCTTCATTTTCATATGAAAAAAGCAACCTTTTACACTTTGTTCAGTAAATTGATCAAAAGCCTGAAGGGTTTTTCTCCAGGCTTCGACTAATTCGCTGCTTTTTTGTAAAAGAGGGGGGTAATCCTTTAACATATTGATCCTCCTTTATTTCACCCATATCCATTATGCCAAATGGTTAGTACAAATCATCTACTGAAAGTTCGGTTTCTACCCCACTTGTACTCATGCTCTTAGCCATTACCTTAAGCATGTTGTCCTGTCCGATATGAAAGATTACTTTCACCTTTTCTTCTCCTCTTGGTTTTGGAGGAATACCTCTAAGACTGGTTCCTGCCAGGCGCTTCATTCCCTCTTCCGTTACATAAATTGTCTTCTTTTCATCTCCGGAAGGCTTGGTATTTTCATAAACAACAATCGCCATACTGGTTACATTATCAAAATTCGTCATGAGAAGTTCTTCTGCTTCCACAGTAAGCCCTTCTTTAGGGATGTCCATACCGCTTTTTACAATTTCCATAAATCTTCTTCCTGCTATTTCAAGACCTAAGGGGTGAATGGTCTTTTCGTGAACAACAGGACCTTTTACCGTAGGCATCATAATCATATTGCAGTAATAAGCCGCTCCCTGGGAAATACTTAGTGCAGGGCTTATACGGGATTTAAATGGTTCTTTATTAAACTTTTCTTTTATTTTTTCTCTGATTCTAGGAATAGAAGAAGAACCTCCAACTAAAAATATCTCATCAATATCTTCCGATTTTAATGAAGCTGCCTTAAGACATTCATCAATACATTCAATGGTTCTATTAATTAAATCTTCTACGGATTTCCCCTCCATTTTTTCAAAAAGTTCAGCAGAGTCCCCCAGAGGATTCACTCTTTTATGATTTAAAAAGGCCTCCCTTGTGATTTCCATATTAATATTGATGATTTTTGGTTCTTGAATAAAAGGTGCCAATACAACCTTTGTAGATTTGGCAGAAGAGAGTCTTTCTTTTGCTTGGTTTGCCACTTGTGCTAATCGTACTAAAGCCGTAGTTTTCTGCCTTTTTGATACGCCGTCATCAACATTAAAATCAAATAAGTCAATTTCTTCGTTGGTCATTTTCTTAAATTCTTCATAAATCATGTCCATAATGATTTTATCTATATCATTACCACCCAGATAATTGTCTCCATAAGTACTTAAAATAGAAATCGTCGGTTCATCCGCATCTGTCATTTTGATATCCAGCACACAGGCGTCAAAGGTTCCGCC
>JAAYMW010000180.1 GCA_012521175.1 Candidatus Epulonipiscium sp. | reverse complement strand
TTGTATTTGACGAAGCAGAAAACAGAATGCATACGATAAAAGCTGTAATGGTAGCAACATTGGCTTAACTTGCCAATAGTAACAATCCGAAAATATTATTAGAAAATTGTTTATATTACTTATTTTTAAAAAATTAAAAATCATAATTATTTTATATTGACGGATTTCATTTTTTTGTATATAATTCTTAGCAAAGATTGTTAGCAAAATATCAAAGGATTAAGTCCAATATGTTTTAATAGCTAGGAGGGGTAAAATGGACAGAGTCTATAACTTTTCAGCAGGGCCTTCGATGCTGCCTGAAGAAGTATTAAGAAGAGCTCAGGAAGAATTGGTAATCTACAGAGATACTGGCATGTCAGTAATGGAAATGAGCCATCGTTCAAAAGCCTATCAAGATATTATTGATGAAGCTGAAGCACTTCTTAGAAAAATTATGAATATTCCAGAAAACTACAAAGTTCTTTTTTTACAAGGGGGAGCTTCCAGTCAATTTGCCATGGTTCCTTTAAATCTGTTTAGAAATAGCAAAAAAGCGGATTATGTAAAAACAGGTTTATGGGCTAAAAAGGCAATTGCTGAAGCAAGTAGATATGGAACAGTTCATGTGGTTGCCTCATCAGAAGATGCAACGTTTAATTATATTCCCGAATTAGATAAAAGTACATTTTCACCTGATGCAGATTATTTCTACATAACAACCAATAACACAATTTATGGAACAAGATACATTGAATTGCCTGATACTGGTGATGTACCTCTCGTTGCCGATATGTCTTCAAATATTTTATCAGAGGTATACGACGTTAGTAAGTTTGGAGTAATTTTTGCAGGGGCACAAAAGAATATGGGTCCTGCAGGTCTTACAGTAGTTATTATTCGTGAAGACTTAATTGGAAATGCCATGGATATAACACCTACTATGTTTAATTATCAAATCCATGCAGATAATGGATCTATGTATAATACACCGCCTACTTACAGCATCTATATAGCGAAATTAGTTTTCGAATGGGTTAAGAACATGGGTGGAGTATCTGCTATGCAAAAAATCAATGAGGAAAAAGCAGGACTTCTCTATGACTTCTTAGATAATTCAAGCTTCTTTAAAGGGACGGTAGTTCCAAAGTATCGTTCCTTAATGAATATTCCTTTTGTTTCTCCTTCACCGGAATTAGATGCTAAATTTATAAAAGAAGCAACTGCCCAGGGACTAGTTAACTTAAAAGGACACAGAACTGTGGGTGGAATGCGCGCAAGCATATATAATGCAATGCCTGTAGAGGGAGTAAAAACATTGGTAGAATTTATGAAGAAGTTTGAAATGGAAAATCGATAGGGGGAGCACAATGTTTAAGATTCAAACTTTAAACAATATTTCTGAGAAAGGCTTAGAGCTTTTGCCAAAGGATACATATGAAGTGTCTAATGACTGCGTGAATCCGGACGGAATTTTAGTTAGAAGTGCAAAAATGCACGGTATGGATTTTCCGTCTTCATTAAAGGCCATTGCCAGAGCAGGGGCTGGAGTAAATAATATTCCCGTAGATGAATGTTCGGAAAAAGGAATCGTTGTTTTTAATACACCAGGAGCCAATGCCAATGGTGTTAAAGAATTGGTTTTAGCAGGATTACTCCTTTCTTCCAGAAAAATTGTTGAAGGTATCCAGTGGACAAAGACTTTGAAAGGAAAAGGAGACGAAGTTCCTAAACTCGTTGAAAAAGGCAAGGCAGAATTTGCTGGTCCTGAAATATTAGGTAAAAAATTAGGTGTTATCGGATTAGGAGCTATTGGGGTTTTGGTAGCTAATGCTGCGAATTCTCTTGGCATGGATGTTCAAGGGTATGATCCTTATATGTCCATTGATGCGGCATGGGGGTTGTCCAGAGATGTTCATCGAGCTGTTAATTTAGATTTACTCCTCGCTGAATGCGATTATATTACTATTCATGTACCTCTTCTAGAAGAAACTAGAAATATGCTTAATAAAGAAAAGTTTGCGCTTATGAAAAAAGGCGTTAGAATTCTTAATTTTTCAAGAGGAGAACTAGTAAATAATACGGATTTAATTGAAGCAATTAAAGATGGCATTGTAGCTGCTTATGTAACGGATTTTCCTTCTGAAGAACTCATTGATGTAGAAAATGTTATTACGATTCCTCATTTAGGAGCATCAACTCCTGAATCAGAAGATAATTGTGCAATGATGGCAGTTCAACAGTTAAGGAATTATCTTGAGCATGGTAATATTAAGAACTCAGTTAACTTCCCTGATTGTGAAATGACTAGAGCAACGAATTATCGTACAGTTGTAGCCCATAGAAATATTCGCAACATGGTAGGTCAGATTACTACAATTCTTGCCCATGCAGATATAAATATTATGGATATGATGAATAAGAGCAAAAAAGAATGGGCATATACAATGATTGATTCAGATAAAAAAGTTGAAGAAGATATTGTAGAAAAAATCAAAGCAATTGATGGGGTAGTTGCTGTGAGAACTTTATAGAATGAAACAGTGGAAACGACAGCAAGATTGAAGATTTATTCAATCTGCTGTTTTTTTGTTTAGAGGAAATTTTTGATAGTGTTGATTAACTCATTGTCATGGTATATAATGGTAACAATAAGATTGCTATATGGGAGGATATAGATGGAGAATAAGAAGTTAAATTTTTTTACCAGAGTTACACAGAGCATTTCTAATTATGATTTTTACCGATTGATCGTTAAAGAATCCGTTGGAAAAGCTTTTGGATTTTTAATATTATTTTCATTAATGATTGGAGCTCTAAATTGTATAAAACCGATTTATGATACACATAAAACAATGGGGTTAATTATAAATTATTTTGAATCGGATATTCCTTATTTTGAATTAAATAATGGAGAATTGTATGTCGAAGGAGATATGCCTATCGTTTTTGAAAATGCTTCTTATATTATGATTATTGATACCAGAGACAATCCAGATGAGAGTATTCTTGATGATTACCAACAGGGATTATTGATTACAAAAACTAAAATGATAAGTAAAGAAGGCATTGAAAAGATGGAGTATACATTTAAAGATTTTGGAGCAATTGATTTTAATAAAGAAGCTGTACAAAAATTTCTTCCAGGCTTACAAATATTCTTGATTCCGATAATTACGATAGGAATTATTTTGGGAACGATCATAGGAAAGTTGTTTAGTTCTTTATTTGTAAGTTTAATAGGAGTTGTTATCAATTCAATGATTCATGGCAATTTGAAATATAACGATGTTTATAAAATAGGCATTTATTCTCTTGTTTTTCCTTCTATGATAAAATGGATAATCAAATTACTGCCGTATAAGATTCCTTTTCTAAGCTCCATGTTCTTTTTTGTATACTATGGTCTTGTGATTTTATACATTATAAAAGCAATTCATTCAATTAAAACTGAAAATCAATTATTTCAACAAAATAATATATAAAAATAAGGCTCTTTGTCAATATTTGGGGTGGGATTTTTATCAATCCCGCTCCATTACTATTTTTAGCC
>JAAYMW010000179.1 GCA_012521175.1 Candidatus Epulonipiscium sp. | reverse complement strand
TTTTCATCTTTTAAATTTAATAAATTTATTATACAATCATTAAGAGACAATTTGACAACACTCCTTTAAAATATGGTTTTGGTCGATTATATTTTACCAGAGTTTGTCAGTTGTCTCATCTTTTTTTGTAAATAAAATGGTGCTGGTTTTAATCACCAACACCAAAAATTATAGAGACTTTATTACATAGGAAATTCAGAGAATTTTCCTATGCAATAAAAAAAGCAGGACTTACGTCCTACTTTTATTGGTATTCTCCCATTTGTCTGAATTTATCATATCTCCCTTGAAGTAATTCTTCAATTGACTTAACCTTAAGCTCATTTAAGCCTGTGGTAATATAATGCTTAATCTCCTGGCTTATTTGATCCATATCTTTATGGGCACCTCCAAGGGGTTCTGGGATAATTTCATCAATAATATTAAAGTTCTTTAAATCCTGGGCGGTTATTTTCATAACTTCTGCTGCTTCTTTGGCTTTGGTGCTGTCTTTCCATAAAATTGCCGCAAAACCTTCAGGAGACAGTACGGAATAAACAGCATACTCAAGCATGTAGATTTTATCCCCTACGCCAAGGGCTAAGGCACCACCGCTGCCCCCTTCTCCTATAATAATAGAGATGATGGGGGTTTTTAATCTTGCCATTTCCATAAGATTCTTTGCAATGGCTTCTCCCTGGCCCCGCTCTTCTGCTCCAATGCCGCAGAAAGCTCCAGGCGTATCAATAAAGCAAATGATGGGACGGTGAAACTTTTCTGCCTGTTTCATAAGCCTTAAAGCTTTTCTGTAACCCTCCGGATGGGGCATACCAAAGTTTCTTTTGATATTTTCTTTGGTATCTCTTCCTTTTTGATGGCCAATGACGGTGACAGGGCACCCTTCTAAGGTTGCGATCCCTCCTACAATGGCAAAATCGTCTTTAAAACTTCTATCCCCATGCAGTTCTACAAAGTCTTCAAAGATTCTTTCTATATAATCAAGGGTTGTGGGTCTTCCGGAATGTCTTGCCAAATTCACTTTGTCCCAGGGAGAAAGGTTGCTGTAGGCTTCTTTTCTCAGTTCTGTTATTTTATCTTCAATACTTTTGATTTCTTTGGATAAGTCCACACCATGGGTATTAGAAAATTCTTTTAAAGCCTCCAGCTGTTTTTCTAATTCTTCTAGATTTTTATCTAAACTTGCCATTATTCCACCTCCTTATGAAGGTGCAAAAGTTTGCCTAAGGTTTCTTTTAAATGATTTCTTGGTATGATTTCATCTATAAGTCCATGTTCTAATAAAAATTCCGATTTTTGAAATCCCTCAGGCAGCTTTTGCCTGATGGTCTGCTCTATCACCCGGGGTCCGGCAAATCCTACCAGAGCTCCTGGTTCTGCCAAAATAATATCGCCTAACATTGCAAAGCTTGCCGTAACACCCCCTGTTGTCGGGTCCGTTAATACAGAAATATATAAAAGTCCTTCTTCATCATGCTTTGCTATGGCTGCACTGGTCTTTGCCATCTGCATAAGGGAAAAAATTCCCTCCTGCATTCTGGCTCCCCCGGAGGTGGAAAAAATAATAATCGGAAGTCTTCTTTTGGTTGCTTCTTCTACGGCTCTTGTAATTTTTTCTCCTACAACAGAACCCATGCTTCCCATTAAAAAATGACTGTCCATCACCGCAATAACCGTTTCTTCTCCGCAAATCTTACCTGTTCCCGTAATCACTGCTTCTTTAAGTTCAGCTTTTTCCTGCTGCTGAAGAATCTTTGACTCGTATTCAGGAAAGTCCAGGGGATTTAGGGTGGATAAATCCGGATTAAATTCACTAAAAGTCCCTTCATCTATAATCAAATCAATTCTTTCTCTTGCAGTCATTCTAAAATGATGTCCGCAGTGAGGACATACTTTTTTATTTTCTTCGATATCTTTTTTATACACAATTTGATCGCAGGTATTGCACTTTATCCACATTCCATTGGGGATATTGGGAGTCGGCGGCTTTTCATAAGCAGGAAGGGATGTGGTTACATATTTGGTTTTCTTGAAAAATCCTTTTAACACTGTTTTCACCACCTTCTAGCAATTACTACTTGCCTAAATTAAAGTGCTTTTCAATAAAACCGGTGTCGATATTTCCTTTTTCAAAATCCTCCGTATGAAGAATCTGAAAAAGGAAATCTATATTGGTATCCATTCCTTCAATAATGAATTCTCCTAAAGCACGTTTCATCTTAGCAATTGCATCTTCTCTGTCTTTACCGTAAGCGATGAGCTTTGCAATCATGGAATCATAGGTTGGAGGAATCTTGTACCCTTGATAAAGGGCACTTTCAATTCGAATACCAAATCCTCCGGGGAAATGAAGACTGTTAACCGTTCCTGGAGAAGGCATAAAGCCCTTGTTTGGATTTTCTGCATTGATTCTACATTCTATGGCATGACCGCGTATGGTAACATCCTCCTGGGTAAAAGATAGAGGAAGACCCGCCGCTATTTTGATCTGCTCTTTTATAAGATCAATCCCTGTTACCATTTCTGTTACAGGATGCTCTACCTGGATTCTCGTATTCATTTCTATAAAGTAGTAATTTCCGTATTTATCGAGCAAAAATTCTATGGTCCCTGCATTCTTATAACCAATGGATTTGGCTGCAAGTATAGCATCCCTACCCATTCTTTCTCTAAGTTCCGGGTTAATCGCCGTGGAGGGGGCTTCTTCTATGACTTTCTGGTGCCTTCTTTGAATGGAGCAGTCCCTCTCTCCTAAATGGACAATATTGCCAAAGGCATCTCCCAAAATCTGAAACTCTATATGCCTTGGATTTTCTACAAATTTCTCTATATACATGGTATCATCCCCGAAGGCTGCCTTGGCTTCAGATTTTGCGGTGTTAAAAGCCTTTATAAATTCTTCCCTTGTATAAGCAAGTCGCATACCCTTTCCGCCGCCTCCGGCAGATGCTTTTATCATAACGGGATATCCTATTTTTTCGGCAATCTCCAGAGCTTCATCTAAATCTCCTACAGCTCCCTCAGACCCGGGAACGACAGGAACCCCTGCTTTGATCATGGTTTCCCTTGCCTTTGACTTATTGCCCATAAGGTCTATCATATTGGCATCAGGCCCTATAAAGACGATATTGCACTCCTCGCACATTTCTGCAAACTTACTGTTTTCCGATAAAAAGCCAAAGCCCGGGTGAATGGCCTGAGCCCCTGTAAGGATGGTGGCACTTATGATATTTTCCATATTAAGATAACTGTCTTTTCCTTTA
>JAAYMW010000178.1 GCA_012521175.1 Candidatus Epulonipiscium sp. | reverse complement strand
GACATTTTATTGGTACAATTTTTTGCATGAGGACTTCATCCTTTCTGGGAGGTATTTGTTTTTGTGCAAAAACATTGTACCACAGAGGATTGAAGTCCTCAATTTTCATTTAAGTTTACAGAGCGAAAACAACTTTAAGGAGGATAAAAATGAAAAAAGTACTGACAATAGCAGGTTCGGACAGCTGCGGTGGAGCAGGCATACAGGCAGATTTAAAAACTTTCAGTGCCCATGGCGTATATGGTATGAGCATCATAACAGCTGTGACCGCTCAAAATACTCAAGGAGTATTTGCTGTTCAAGATATTGATGAGGATATCATAAAAGCACAAATAGATGCCATTTTTACAGATATAGAGGTAGATGCAGTCAAAATAGGCATGGTTTCAAAACCTTCAACGATTTATGCTTTAGCAAGGCAGCTGGAAAAATATACTACAAAGAATATTGTTTTAGATCCCGTTATGATATCAAAGAGTGGATACTCACTACTTCAGCCAGAATCAAAGCAGAGCTTAATTAAAGAACTTCTTCCCAAGGCTTTTGTCATTACACCTAATCTTCCTGAAGCTGAAGAGATATTAAATACAGTAACTTCAGAACATATTGAGATAAAAACCATTGAAGACATGGAAAAGGCAGCAAAAGAAATCTACAAACTAGGACCTCAAAATGTCCTTCTAAAAGGAGGACATATGACTGGGGAAGCTGTGGATGTTCTTTACGACGGACAGGAGCTAACAAGATTTTATTCTGAGAGAATTCATACCAAAAACACCCACGGAACGGGATGTACCTTATCTTCTGCTATAGCCTCCAATCTAGCACTTGGATACAGTATAAAAGATGCTGTAAGCAATGCAAAGAAGTATATTACGACAGCCATAGAACATGCTTTAGATATTGGACATGGCGTTGGACCCACTCATCATTTCTATGAACTTTATAAAAAAGGTGGCTTAATCAATGATTAATAATGAAGCAAGAATGGGATTTTGGACATACATATTTTTATGGTTTGGAGCAGCCATTTCAATAGCAGAAATATTAACCGGTGGATTAATCGCTCCTTTAGGCTTTAAAAAGGGTTTGATTGTTATTTTGACAGGTCATTTAATAGGAACAAGTATTTTTGCATTGGGAGGAGTTATTGGTACCAGAGAAAAACTTCCGGCAATCGCTTCAACCAAGATTTCGTTTGGACTATATGGAACCTATTTGTTTTCTATATTAAATGTCTTTCAGCTAATGGGTTGGACAGCAGTTATGATAAGATCAGGAGCCAATTCCATCAATTTAATTACGAAACAATTATGGCAATTTGATAATATTTTTATAAGCAGCATAGTGATTGGGATATTCATCGCATTATGGATTTGGATCGGGAACAATGGAATACAAAAAATCAATTCCATAGCTGTGATGTTACTTTTCTTATTAACATTAGTATTAGGGGCAGTTATATTTAAAGATGAAACTTTGCTTACAAACACAGGGGATGGCAGTCTGTCTTTAGGAGGAGCAATGGAACTTAATGTAGTTATGGCTCTTTCCTGGCTTCCTCTTATTGCGGATTATACCAGATTTGCAAAAAGTGAAAGAGGAGGCGTATGGGGAAGCTTTTTAGGTTATTTTTTAGGCAGTTCCTGGATGTATACTATTGGTTTAGGTGCTGCTATCGTATCCAATAATCCAGATCCCTCTTACATGATGCTTACTGCTAATCTAGGTATTATTGCCCTTGGTATTGTGTTATTATCTACTGTCACTACCACTTTCTTGGATGTATACTCCGCAGGAATTTCTTTTTTAAATCTTGCAAATAAATTGAGTGAAAAGAATGTAGGCGTAGTAATGGCTATTATCGGAACTGCAGTAGCAGTAGCATTTCCTATGGAGCAATACGAGCATTTCTTATATGCCATAGGCTCTGTATTTGCCCCATTGTTTGCAGTGGTGATTACAGATTATTTTATTATCAAAAAGTCAGAAGCTAATTCTAATGTTTTAATCAATTGGGGTGCATTTCTTGTATGGGTTATTGGCATCATTATTTATTACCAGTTTATAAAATTTGATTTTATACTTGGAGCAACCGTACCGGCTATGCTTATAACAGGGATTATTTATATCGTAACATGGAGGTGGACTTCTAATTGGAAGCTTGTTATAAAATCTCAAGAGCGCTACAAAGCGTAAGAAAGACAAAACCTTTGGTACATCATATCACAAATTATGTGACGGCCAATGATTGTGCCAATATTACCTTAGCCATTGGAGCATCTCCTGTTATGGCAGATGATATTTGTGAGGTTAGGGATATGGTTGCTCTTGCCAACTCATTAGTCATTAATTTGGGAACATTAAATAGCAGGACTGTAGAATCTATTATGGCAGCTGGGAAGAGAGCCAACGAACTTAGTATTCCCGTTGTATTAGACCCAGTTGGGGCTGGGGCGACGCCTTATAGAACAAAAATTGCCAGAGAAATAATGAATGAAATAAAGATAGCAGTTGTAAGAGGCAATTTATCTGAGATTAAAGCATTATATGGAATCAATGTAAAGACAAAAGGCGTTGATTCCTCAGAAGAGTTTTCGGCCGATAAGGCTGTATCCTCCGATATTAAAAAGGTTGCACAGGATTTTGCCAATCAATTTCATACAATAGTTGCTATTACCGGAAAAATAGATCTTATAACAGACGGAAAAAGAGTGAAGTTAATTAAAAATGGACATGAAATGCTCTCCAGAATTACAGGAACAGGCTGTATGTGCACTTCTCTAATTGGTTCTTATATAGGCGCAGAAAATGATTATTTTCATGGAGCTATTGCAGGGGTGGCAACTATGGGCATAGCAGGAGAAATAGGATATAGTAAATTAGATAAAAATGAGGGACCAGGAAGGCTGAAAGTAAAAATACTAGATACTATTTATCATTTATCAGAGGAAGATATATTAAAGTGGGGAAAGATTTATGAAGAATAATACAAACTATAAGCTTTATCTTGTGACGGATAGAAATATATTAGCAGAAAAAAGTTTGGAAACGGCAGTTAAAGAAGCCATAGAGGGAGGCGTTACGCTAGTTCAGCTTAGAGAAAAAGATATCAGTTCTTTGGAATTTTATCATACAGCCCTTAGGTTAAAGCAAATTACCAGTCAATATCATATCCCTCTTATGATCAATGACCGGTTGGATATTGCCTTGGCAGTCGATGCCGAAGGGATTCATTTAGGACAAAAAGATATTCCTTGTACAGTTGCAAGGAAACTCATGGGTAAAAATAAAATTATAGGCGTTTCTGCAGCGACGGTTGAGGAAGCCAAAAAGGCAGAGGAGGATGGCGCAGATTATATAGGAGTGGGAGCCCTGTTTTCAACCAATACAAAGCAAGATACAAGAGCTGTTTCTATAGAATTGTTGAAAGAAATAAAAAATAACGTCTCCATTCCAGTCGTTGCTATAGGTGGCATCAACGAAAATAATGTATCCCTTTTAAAAGATACAAATATAGATGGCATAGCAGTTGTATCTGCAATCCTTGGGAAAAAAGATATCAAATCAGCAGCTCAGAAACTGCTTTCTAAAATCTAAATAGAATAGAACCGATAAAAAGAGAAATCATGAGAAATCAGAGTTTTCTCTTTTTTTGTTTGCAAATTTGTGATAGGAATCACAGATTAGGATATTGCAAAATGATATGGTGATATACACGGTATAAATGATTATTTGAACGGTATTATTAAGCACATAGCAAAAAATATAAGTTTTAGAAAGGATGACGGGGATATAAAAAAAGAGATAAATTATATTACCATTGACGGGCGAGGGGAATACGAATCTTTTAGACATTGTATTACAAAGGCGATTCAGGATTTAAAGCCTGGAGAACTCATTGATAAGATCATAGCAGAAATTCAATCAAAGGAATAGTAAATTGGTATTGGAGGTAGCAATGAAAAAAGTATTATTGATCATATTAGGGACCATCAGTCTTGGCTTAGGCATATTAGGCATTGTATTGCCTATCCTGCCTACTACACCTTTTTTACTTCTATCCCTTGCGTGTTATATTAAAAGTAGTAGAAAATTATATGAATTTATCCTGCAGAATAAATATTTAGGACCTTATGTGAAAGATTATGTTTCAGGAAAAGGGATTCCCATCCATGCAAAAAAGAAAGCAATAGCTTTGATTTGGATAACGATAGGATTTTGTATTTTAGTTGTCGTGAATAAGTTTTTAATTAAAATACTTCTTTTAATAATTGCAGGAAGTGTTTCAGCATACATATGGACAAGGAAATAAAACATCGAAACAATTGGATAAAAAACTGCAAGAATTGATAATTTACTCTCCTTATACGGTAATTTATTATATAATAGAAAGTAATTTGAATGATTCAAAATAAATTACCAAAATATTATAATAGGAGATTGAATGATGTTTAATCAAAAGGCGCTCTTTTGTATCGTAACAGGTTTATTTTGGTTTTCGTTGTATGCATATGTTCCCCAGATATCTAGTTTTGCAGAAGATATGGGTGCTTCCTATAAAATGATAGGTATGATTACCGGAGCCTACGGCCTTAGCCAGACCATCTTAAGAATTCCTTTGGGCATCGTATCCGATGTACTCAATAAAAGAAAAATATTTGTTGTATCCGGTCTTTTCACAGCAATTTTTAGTGCGCTAATCGTTTTTATGTTTCCAAATACTTATATCCTTTTAACCGGAAGATTCTTGGCAGGGGTAGCTGCTGCTACTTGGGTAAATTTTACGGTAATGTTTTCCGGGTATTATAAGCCCTCAGAATCTACAAAGGCTATTGGAATTATAAATTCTGCAAATATGCTCGGACAATTTGCTGCAGTTTTGCTGGGAGGCATTCTTTCCCTTTACTTAGGCGTAAAATATATCTTTTTGTTGAGTACTATAGTAGGACTTATGGGATTTTTCCTAAGTTTTTTCATACAAAAAGAAGAGGATACCGTAGACAGAAAACCTTTTAAAGTATCTGACTTGTTTATTATTTTAAAAAATATAGATATCTTGCATATTTGTTTTCTTGGAATATTGTCACAGCTTATAACTTTTGCAACAATCTTTGGATTTACACCAATCGTGGCTTCAAACTTAGGAGCGAACAATTTTGAGTTAGGGCTTTTAACGACCCTCTTTAATTTGCCACAAATATTATTTTCAGCCCTGGCAGGAATTGTATTTGTAAAATGTCTTGGGAGCAAAAACACATTGCTTATTGGCTTTGGATTAAGTACAGTTTTATGTATTTTTACTCCCTTTGTCCCCAATTTATATTTGCTTTATTTGATTCAGATTATCAGTGGCATAGGAAAAGCAATGACTTTTCCCATGCTCATGGGGTTGGTTATTAAAAATGTAGAACCAGGCCTAAGGACTACCACAATGGGATTTTACCAGGCAATATATGGAATAGGTATGATTATGGGGCCGATTTTGTTGGGCGTTATTGGAGATAAATTTGGACTTATGGCTGGTTTTATTATAACAGGATTATTAGGAATTCTTGCAATTATATCCATATCCGTAGTGGGAATCAAAGATTGATTTTACGTTTATATTTAGGATAATTTTTATTTTTTATGTATAAAATTCTGATGATGTATAGGTAATATAAATCAATAATATGCCAGAAGAAAAGGACGGTGTCTAAAGAACCGTCCTTTATGATGATCAAAGATTAGCAAGTACAACGATGTTGTTTGAATAATCCTTCGATGACATCTTCAGGCTCAGCAATGACTTCACAGATACAATCGATGTCAACAAATTTAGTCTTATCGTCTTCCGTTTCTGCTGCCAATAAGTTTCCGGTTACTCCAAGTATTTCGATATCTTCACATTTTCCAGATTTCAATACGATTTTTACATCGTCCTCACTAAGGAGCCTTAATACATCTTTAATATTAGTTGGTAGTACAGCATTATTATTACCATTTTTCTTTCCATTGCATCGGTTTCTTCCTGTTCCTGCCACGTTATTTGCATTTTTTATTTTCATACTTTTCACCTCCTTTAATATCAGTATATGATTAGCATATGGACATGTTACAAAAATTCGACAAAAACTTCTAGACTTCAAGAGAAACTTACCAACATAAAACAACTCAATACCAGATGAATAAAATTGAAAAATAATAAATTTGTTGGTATCATACTATTACTGGATTAAGTAAATTTTAAAGTTAAAACTTTTTTAATAATATAACACTATCAATACATTTAGAATAAAGGATTTGAAATATATGACAGAAAAATTAGTGATTGGAATATTGGCCAATGTAGACGCAGGAAAAACCACGTTATCGGAAAGCTTACTGTATTTAAGCGGTAGAATAGGGAAACTAGGAAGAGTGGATAATCAAGATGCTTATTTAGATACAGATGCCTTGGAAAAAGCCAGAGGAATTACGATTTTTTCCAAACAAGCCGTTTTTGATATTCGTTCCACTCAAATTACATTATTGGATACACCGGGGCATGTCGATTTTTCAATGGAGATGGAGCGCACCCTTCAGGTTTTGGACTATGCCATATTAGTGATTAGCGGTGCAGATGGGGTACAAAGTCATACCAAAACCCTGTGGCGTCTTTTAAAAATGTATAATATTCCGGTTTTTATCTTCATTAATAAGATGGATCAAGTTGGAGCGAATAAAGAAAAGTTAATAAAGTCTATTAAAAGTCAGTTAAGCGATCGATGTGTATCGTTTGAAAACGATTATGGGGATGAATTTTATGAAGAAATTGCCATGTGCGGTGAAACTTTATTAGAAGATTATTTAGAGAATGGACAGATTAGTGTAGAACAAATCAAAAAAGAGATTAAAGCCCGTAGGGTATTTCCCTGTTTTTTTGGCTCTGCATTAAAATTAGAAGGTGTAGAGTATTTTATGGAAAAGCTGATTCAGTATACTATAGTACCTTTCTATCCAGAAGAATTTGGGGCGAGAATCTTTAAAATTACCAGAGACGCGCAAGGCAACAGACTAACCCATATGAAGCTTACCGGGGGAAAATTAAAGGTAAGAGATATTTTATCAGGGAATGGATGGGAAGAGAAAATTACTCAAATTCGTATTTATTCCGGTAAAAATTTCGAAGCGGTTGGAGAAATTTCTGCCGGAACAGTTTGTGCTGTAACGGGATTAACGAAAACAAAACCCGGAGAGGGTTTAGGAATAGAACAAAATTTTAGCAAACCGATTCTTGAGCCGGTACTATCTTATCAAATTAAATTGCCCGAAGGGTATTCGCCAAGAGAAGTCATGCCGAAACTTCGAGAAATAGAAGAAGAAAATCCTGAACTTCATATTGTTTGGGATGAAACCTTGCAAGAGATTCAGGCTCAGCTTATGGGGGAAGTTCAAATAGAAATACTGCAAAGTCTCATAAAAGATCGGTTTAACCTGGATGTGTCCTTTGATGACGGCCGTATTGTCTATAAAGAAACCATTACCAATACGGTTGAAGGGGTTGGGCATTTCGAACCCTTAAGACACTATGCAGAGGTTCATTTGTTACTGGAGCCCGGAGAACGGGGCAGTGGTCTGCAATTTGCAACAAACTGCAGCGAAGACCTGTTATCAAGAAACTGGCAGCGTCTTGTCTTGACCCATTTGGAGGAAAAGGTTCATAAAGGGGTACTGACAGGTTCGGCAATAACAGACATGAAAATAACCTTGGTATCTGGTCGCGCCCATAACAAGCATACAGAAGGAGGAGATTTCAGAGAGGCGACTTATCGTGCCGTTCGTCAGGGGCTAAAAGAAGCTCATTCCATTTTGCTTGAGCCCTATTACAGTTTTCAGATGGAAGTGCCCAGAGAAATGGTTGGACGAGCCATGATGGATATTGAAAAAATGTACGGAATCAGTGAAATATTGCATACCGATGACGAAATGACTACTTTAATAGGCAGCGCTCCGGTAGTAACCATGAGAAATTATCAAAAAGAATTAATGTCTTATACGAAAGGATTTGGAAGATTATTTTGTACATTTAAAGGATATGAGCCTTGTCATAATGCAGAAGAAGTCATACAGCAGATAGGGTATGATTCTGAAGCGGATGTGGGAAATCCCACTGGCTCCATCTTTTGTTCCCATGGAGCAGGGTTTTATGTCAGCTGGGATAAGGTAAAAGACTATATGCACCTTGAGGGCTACCTTAAACCTAAGCGGGAAGAACTAAAAGAGAATTTTCAAAATAAAGCCTCTTCAGACACTGAATGGATTAGTTTAGAGGAAATCGATCAAATCTTAGGACAAACTGTTTCTAACCAAGGGAAGAAATCCAGCTGGAAGAAAACAAAATCCTCCGTAGAACGTTATTATGAGTCAATGACTTACAGGGCAGAAGATAAGCCTAAACCAAAAGAGCCAAAGAAAGGAACGTATCTTTTAGTTGACGGATATAATATCATTCATGCATGGCCTGAGCTTAAAGAATTGGCTGAAGATAATATGGATAGTGCAAGAGTAAAGCTTTTAGATATATTAAGCAATTACAAAGCTACTAAAAAATGTGAGGTTATTGTGGTTTTCGATGCCTATAGGGTTAAGGGACATGTAGAAGAAATATTTGATTATCATAATATTCATGTTGTATATACGAAAGAAGCCCAGACTGCAGACCAATATATTGAAAAGTTTTCTTATGATCACAGTAAAAAGTATCACATTATAGTAGCTACATCCGATGGACTGCAGCAAATCATCGTAAGAGGTGCCGGAAGTAGCCTACTATCCGCCAGTGAATTAAAACTGGAGATTGAAAATACGAATAAAAATCATATACAAAGCTATTTGAACTCTCAACCGAGAAACCGACATCGTTTAGCAGATGCAATATCTCAGGAAGAAAAAGCACAAATAGAAGCATTAACAAATCCTTTAACTCATAACAAGTAAATGAGATGACAGATGCTTTTTAACATTTTGGCATCCCGCAATGAACCTGACGTTGTTGTTTTAAGTTTAAACGGAGGAGGAAGGTTTATGTCTAATTGGAATCCATGGCATGGATGTACGAAAATCAGCCCGGGATGCTATCACTGTTATGTATATAGACGGGATGCAGAATTTGATAAAGATGCTTCAGTGGTTCACAAGACCTCTTCTTTTGACTTGCCTATAAAGAAAAACCGACGGGGTGAATATAAACTTCAAGCGGATGGAGATTTTGTATATACCTGTTTTACATCGGATTTCTTTCATCCAAAAGCAGATGAGTGGCGGATTGATGCATGGAAATATATTAAAATACGTTCAGATCTTAATTTTTTCATTGTAACCAAAAGACCTGAACGGTTCTATGAAAGTTTACCATCCGATTGGGGTGAGGGGTATGAGAATGTCCATATTTGCTGCACCTGCGAAGATCAAGCAATGACAGATAAAAGGTTACCCATTTTTCTGGAACTACCTATTAAACATCGTTCGATTATTCATGAGCCAATGCTGGAGGCTATTGATATCAGAAAGTATTTAGAAAAATATCATACCAGAATAGAAAATGTGATATGTGGAGGGGAATCCGGTAAAGACGCAAGACTTTGCGATTACAACTGGATTCTTTCAACCAGGGTTCAATGTATAGAGTTTGGAGTGCCATTTCGTTTTAAGCAAACAGGAACTTATTTTCGTAAGGACAATCGTATTTATTACATCGAAAGAAAATATCAAATGAGTCAGGCAGCTAAAGCAGGAATTGATTATAAACAGAAAGATTAGTGTTGCATATAAAAGCACAGTATAAATTTTGGGGATATGGCCAAGATTAAATGATAGTAACGGAGTTTGAATGAAAAAGCTAATATTGTTAAAGCTTTGTAATCTTTATATTTATAAAAGGGAAGTAACGTGTATGAAAAAAAGTGAAAAACCTATAATTTGGAAGAGAATATTTATTTATGGCATAATCATTATCGCTTTTCTTGCAATTATTATGGTAGTAATGAAGCTTAATTTTTTCAATGAAGTAACAGGCAATCATCAGAATACGGAAGATATCTCTGATTCATCCAATCAAGAAACCACGGACAATCCTGCTGGAACGGGCGAAAATGAATCCAGGGAAAATGAGTCAGGCAAGGAAGGTAACGACAGCTCCACGGATATAGATCATGAAAAAGAAAGTGAAGATGCTCTGGTAGATGAAATGATCAATCAAATGGACTTACATCAAAAAATTTACCAGATGTTTATAGTTTTTGTAGATTCATTAACCGGAGTGACGAATACGACAGTAGCAGGAGACATTACAAAAAATGCATTAAAAGAATATCCTGTTGGAGGTCTACTTTTCCAAAAAGAGAATTTAACCAGCGAAGAGCAAGTAATCAACATGATTCAAGGAATGCAGTCTTATTCTAATATTCCTCTGTTTATTGCCAGTGATGAAGAGGGTGGACGTGTTGCCAGAGTCATGGAAACCCTTCATCCCTATTCTTTAGATGCTATGTTAACTTATAAAGATATGGGAAAAGATAAAGCCTATGAGAATGCTACCTTGATTGCTGAGTCAATCAAAAAATATGGATTTAATACAGCTTTTGCTCCAGTGGCAGATGTATGGTCAAATCCTGAAAATACCGTTATAGGCGATCGTGCCTACAGTGATGATTTTGAACAGGCCTCCGAACTGGTGTCAACAGCGGTCCAAGGTTTTAAAGACAAAGGCATGATTTGCTCTTTAAAGCATTTCCCTGGGCATGGAGATACAAAAGTAGATTCTCATTATGGGGCGGCGTATGTCTCTAAAACATTAGAGCAGCTTCGTAAAGAAGAGTTTTTGCCGTTTAAAGCAGGAATCGATGCCGGAGCAGATATGGTTATGATAGGCCATCTTATCGTACCGGATATTGATGAGGTTCCAGCTACATTTTCCCGTAAAATTGTTACAGATATTCTAAAAAAAGAACTGAATTTTGAGGGAATTGTTATTTCTGATGCCCTTAACATGCAGGCGATATCGGATTATTATGATTCTTCCTCTGCAGCTGTTCATGCAGTAAAAGCAGGTGTAGATATTCTCCTATGTCCTTTAGATTTAGATGAATCTGTGACGGCATTAGTGAATGCAGTACAAAGCGGAGAGATCTTAGAAGAACGGATTGATGAAAGCGTAAGAAAAATATTAAAGCTAAAACTTCAAAAAGGAATCATTTGTGAAACTGATTTAGGTGAGTAAGCAAACCATACAAAGGCTAGAGGATAAACAAAAATACAGCCACTTGCACAGTGTTGCTGTATTTTTGTATTTTATATCAAAATATTATAAATATTTACTCTATCCTATTGTGTCGCAGTTTGTCTCATGGTATAATTAATCTAATAAATCAAAAAAGAATAATTATTCTTAACTATTTGCGATGAAGTTTGGCTAGAAAATATTAATTGTATAAAAGTATAGAAAAATTAAAGCAAAATATATTTCCAAAACAAAGTTTTATGATTTTTCAATGAAATATTGACTTTTCTGTGGAGACAGTGTTCAACAAAATTTAATAGGGATAAAGGAATTAGACTTGCCATTGGATAGATTTTGGACATGCTCTATAGACTTTAATGAATTTCTCTTGTGTTGAAAGCAATCATATTTGATTTAAGGGAGGGATTTATTGCAAAAAGAAAAAGCTTAAATACACAATGGGGGTATGAAGGATCCAAACTATCTACTACAGTCATTTATGATGACTTGAACGATTCACTAAGGCATTTAAAGAAAGAGAGAGTTGAAGGTATTGAGCAGGATGATTTAGAAAATAAAGAGAAGATTTTAAAGAAAATTGAAGAAGTACGAAAAGAATTACATATTCTGCTTCAAAATAATATAAGTAGGTCTCAGGATGATGAAGTAATAGAGATGAGTCAATATCTAGATAGATTAATTATTTTATATTTAGTAAACAAAGATAGTTAAGAAATGTAGTATTCGAAATAACAATATTCATCAGCAATAAAGCCTTCAATATATGTATAAATATTATCCTTCTTGCACATAATAATACCCAACAAACAGGAATAAGCTAAACAATCAATCTCTAAATGAGTGTCAGCAAAGCAAAATATAAGTCCGTTTTGTGACAAAAGGGGAGATGTGGTTATGAAATGGGAATACAAAGTTGTTGGTATTGATTCTTTGCATGGTTTAGGTAATCCGGCTAATTTGCAAGAAGAACTGAATCATTATGGCAATGAAGGATGGGAGCTTATCGGAGTAATGAAAAAACCCCATGAGGGGGTAGGATGGAATCCAAAGCCTGATGATGGTTCAGTCGTATTTAAGCGAGTAGTTTCTAACCAATAAAAAAATTAAAGTAATGGAGTTAAAACCCGAGGTGAAAACTGTGTCTCGGGTTTCATTTATTTAATGTAAAAGGAATAAATATGATTTTATTTATAAAAATATAAGAAAAGAGTAAGAAGCATTGACAAAGCCCGTTGTATAATAGAGAATTGAATTAACTTATTTAAGATGTATAAGGAGGAATAACAATGAGTTTTATTGATCTTGCAAGGAAAAGATATTCCGTTAGAAAGTTTAAAGATATGGACGTAGAAAAAGAAAAAATTCTTCAAGTTTTGGAAGCTGCCAGACTTGCGCCTTCTGCAGTGAATTATCAACCCTGCCATTTTATAGTCATTACTGATAAAGAGATGAGAAAAAAAGTTGCAGAAGCTTATCCTCGCCCATGGTTTCAGGGGGCTCCGACTATAATCGTTGCTTGTGGAGATCATGCTCAGTCATGGACAAGAAAAGACGGAAAGGATCATTGTGATATTGATGTTGCAATAGCTGTTGACCATATGACTTTGGCTGCCGCTGATTTAGGACTTGGCACATGTTGGGTGTGTGCCTTTGATGCGAAAAAATGCCACGAGATCTTGGAACTGCCAGAAAACTTAGAGGTTATAGCGCTTCTTCCTATAGGATATCCAATGGAAGAAAATGAACCGGAGAAAAAAAGAAAAAGTATTAAAGATATGGTCAGTTGGGAAAGATATTAAAGAATCTTGAGTTTTATGATTAGATATTGGAGGTAATTTAATGGCAGATGTGAGTTTGAACAAAGTCTTTAACTTTTATGAAGAAGTACCTCTTTCTCCAAGTCTTCAGCCGTTCATATCAAAAAATGAAGTCGTACATTTTACAGTAAAAACGGTAAGGGATGTTGCTGTATTCACTGATAAACGCATCTTGGTTGCGGATAAACAAGGAATAACAGGCAAAAAAATAGAATACTATACAATTCCTTATAAAAATATTATTACCTACGCTGTTGAGACGGCTGGAACATTTGATTTGGATTCTGAAATCAAGCTGGTGATGTCCGGCGGAATTAGCATTGAGCTTAAATTCTTCAAAAGTAAAGGCATGGATAAACTTCTTCTTAAGGTATATGATATTATCAATAGCTATGTAATAGGATAGCGAAATAGAAGCCATATTCAAAACACCAATCGTAAAATGGGATTGGTGTTTTTTAATTATAGTCCAGAGAGTTCATTGGAGAAGCATATTAGATGTGATAAAATAACTTGTAAACTTTTTAAGCGACAGTATGACAAGAACATTAGGAAGGACCAGGAAAGTGAATATGAAAAGACAACATTCTAAAATACTTATAAGTTTTTTAGCACTAATTTTTTTCAGCTTTGTTGCTGTAGGCTGTTCAATAAAAATTGACACGAGACTTGATGAAGAATTAAGCGGTGAGCTTAAAGTTCATTTTATAGATGTGGGCCAGGCGGATGCCATACTTATTGAACAGGATCAACAATATATGCTCATTGATGCAGGGAATAATAATGACAGCGATTTGATTGTAAATTATCTTAAAGAACAAAATGTTGAAAAACTACAATATCTGATAGGAACCCACCCCCATGAAGATCATATTGGAGGAGCGGATGCAGTCATAAATAACTTTGATATAGACCAAATATTTATGCCCCAGGTGGTAAACAACACTAAGACTTTTAAAGATGTTATTGCTGCAATTAAAGATAAAAAGCTTACAATAACAACTCCAAATGTGGGAGATTCCTATAAATTAGGGGATGCAGAATGGACAATATTAGCACCTAACAGCAAAGAATATGAAGAACTTAACGATTATTCCATAGTTGTTCGTCTAGTATTTGGGAATAATTCTTTTATTTTTATGGGAGATGCAGAAGCAAAATCGGAAGATGAGATATTGGAATACTATGAGAATGAGATTGCATCGGATGTGCTTAAGGTTGGGCATCATGGCAGCAGCAGTTCCACATCAGAAGAATTTTTAGAAGCCGTTAATCCACGTTACGCAGTAATTTCTGCAGGAAAAGACAATCAATATGGACATCCCCATGATGAAATTATAGCTAGACTTGAGGAAAAAAATATAGAAATATTGCGAACCGATGAGAGTGGCACGATTATTTTTTCAGCAGATGCAGATGGAAATTTAAAATATGAAATGGAATATTAGAGGTGGAATATGCATATTACAATCGATAGATTTGAAAATGGATTTGCTGTTGTAGAATTAGAAAATGGCAAAATAATTAATATGCCAAAAGAATTAATCCCTCATGGTGCAAGAGAGGGAACGGTTCTTGAAATACGTATTGATTGTGAAGAGACAGAGAAGAGAAAGAAAGCAATAGAACAGCTTGTTAAAGATTTATGGAGATAGGCATTATTATTTCTTTAATCTGAAGGAATTGGTTTTGCCGTTTACACGCTCAATTTTTTCTTCTTTAATCAAATTATCAATCAGGTTTCTTACAAAACTGTTAGCATCAGTAATGCCCAGTTTTTTATTGCTCCAAATAACGGAGACAGTTTCATTTTGAACTAAATTTCGTATTTCCGGAATAGTAATGGAATCATGTTTTTCTAAGTATTTAATTACTTTTCCTGCGCATTTTTTATAAAGTTTGTTGGCAAGTTCTATAGGGAGCCTTCTTTCTTTTATTATTCCTAAATACATCAGAAACATTGTAATAAGTGTAATTGAAATCATATATAAAACATACTTCATAAAAGCAGCCTCCTAATTTAAATGAATAAAATTATTTTCCCGAAGACTTTTCATATAGAGTACTAGTCTTTCTAAAACGGGACGAGCCTTTTCTCCGAACTGCTCTTCTAAATGGTTGGCAATATCGTTTATCGTATGGCTTCCATCACATTTCTGCCAAACAAAAGAGCCGAATTCTTCTAACTCAACAGTGGTTTTTAGAGGCGTTTTAAATAATTTGTGCATCAAACGATCAAAAGCTCTGTCTCTGTTAATTGTTAAAATCACTTGATTTTCTTTCATTTCCCAGTGGATTTTTTCATTTCGTATTGGTATCATATCCAGCACATTTTTGCTTTTTTTCATAATTATATCTTCCTTTTTAAAGTAAAATAAACAAAGTCGATGATAGATTAAAGAAGGAATCTTAGAAAGGGCATACTTTCAGATTCCTTCTTTAAATACTAAAGAACTAATAATTATTTTTTAACAGTTTCTTCTGTTTTCTTATAGAATACGTAGTATATCAATGATACTATTACCAAGATAAAGAGTATCAGAGCACCTAATTGTCCTAATGGGTAATCTCCAACTGCAAGATCTACATTCGCAGCAGCAAATCCTGCAAGGATAATTCCCATCAATCCTTCTCCAGCAATTAAGCCGGAACTGTATAATATACCATTTTCAGTTCTAGCTTTATTTTCTTCGCTGTTTTTAACGAATAAATCAAGGGCACCTTTTACAAGTCCACCAACCATGATAGGAGTGGATAAATGGATTGGAAGATAGATTCCAATTGCAACTGGTAAAGAAGAAATACCTAATACTTCAAATACAATTGAAGAGGAAACACCGATGAATACAAGGTTCCAAGGCAAGTTTCCATCCATAATACCTTCAATAACAAGTTTCATAAGGGTTGCTTGAGGTGCTCCCAATTCTTTTGAACCAAAGGTGTAAGCATTGTTTAATAAAATCATAATAAATCCAATTGCAACTGCGGAAGCAGCAACACCTACGATTTCACCAAGTTGTTGTTTCCATGGAGTTGCTCCAATCAGATAACCGGTTTTTAAGTCTTGTGAAGCATCCCCGGCAATCGCTGCAGCTGTACAGATTACTGCACCAACGCAAAGAACTGCAACCATTCCTGGTTTTCCACTTGCTCCAGTTGCTTTCATAATGATTGTAGTAAATAATAGTGTCGCAATAGTCATACCAGAAACAGGGTTAGAAGAGCTTCCAAGAAGACCAACGATTCTTGAAGAAACTGTTACGAATAAGAAACCAAATATTGCAACCAATATAGCGCCCATAATTCCAACAGGGATAACAGGAAGTACTCCCATAAGTACGATGATAACGATTATCGCGATAGTAACAAATTTACCTTTTAAGTCTGTATCGGTTCTTTCAACTTCTTCAGAAGCTTTTGATCCGAAGCCTTTCATAGCATCTCTGAAGGATGAAATCATAACTGGAAGAGATTTAACCATGCTGATGATACCACCGGCTGCAACCGCTCCGGCACCGATATAACGTATGTAGTTAGACCAAATTCCCCAGTAGCCTAAATCTTTGATTAAGTCTGCTGCAGGGAATACTGCTGATGATAAGTCAGCCCCAATAAAAGCAATCATTGGAATAAATCCCAGCCATGCTAATATTGCACCGGCAAGCATATACGCAGAAATTTTTGGCCCAATGATAAAGCCAACTCCAAGAAGAGCAGGTAAAACATCCATACCGATAGCTGCTCCGTTAAATCCACTGATTTCAGTTTCAATTTCAGTAGGGAACAGCTTTAAACCGTCACCTAAGAATTTATAAATGAGTCCTAATCCGCCACCGGCAAAGATTAATCCAGCACTGCTTCCGCCTTCTTCTCCTGCAAGAAGAACTTCAGCACAGGCTGTTCCTTCCGGATATGGCAGTCTGCCATGTTCTTGTACAATTAAGTATCTTCTGATAGGAATCATGAATAATACCCCGAGAACACCACCTGCTAAGGTTATAAGTGTCATCGTTAACGCACTGGGTGTTTCACCCCATAAAAATAATGCTGGTAAAGTAAAGATTGCTCCAGCTGCAAGAGATTCACCAGCTGATGCTATGGTTTGCACCATGTTGTTTTCCAGAATAGATTTTCTTTTTAAGATAACTCTAACAATAGTCATGGATATAACTGCAGCCGGTATGGAAGCTGATACAGTCATACCAACCTTTAAGCCTAAGTAAGCGTTTGCAGCACCGAATACTATGGACAACAATATACCTAATACGATGGACAGTGCTGTAAACTCAGGCATGACTTTGTTAGATGGAACATATGGTGTGAATTTTTCCGCTGCTTTTGCACCATTTGCTCCTGTGGGTAATCCTTTTTGTGCCATCTTTTTTCCTCCTTTTTTATATATTATTAGACACTTGAATTGTATTCGACAAATCATTGCAAATCCCTTTTAAATTGCCAAATTCTTTAAATTAAAATATTACGATATATTTTAAATATTAACAATGTTTTACCAGTTTTTGCTATTGAATTATATAATATTTTATTCTTCAATTTTAGTACTGGAAACCTTTAAAATAGCTCTTTGAACGGCATCTTTTGAATTATTCCATGGTGAATCCTTGAATCTGTAATCAAACTTTTGAATAAACCAATCCAGTTCTTCTTCTATTCTTTTTAAATTCTCAAGTTGAATAGGAAAAATAATCTGTGTAAAATGATTATATTGTTCTTTATTTAAGGCTAAACTTGCCTTTTCAATCAAGGAAGAAAAATGATTTAAGCAAAAACCTTTCCTATCCGATACTAAGGAGATAAATTCTTTATCTTTTTTCCAGAGATAAAAAAACGTATCCATATATCGTGAAAAAATCTTTTCGATTTTATTGCATATGTAGCAATTTTTCTGGATATCATTGAGCTCTGATGAAATAGGATTTTTGTTTTGTGAAGAACTTTCCCTTTTCGGATATTTAATGAGTCCGGATAGAAAAGAAGGATGATTGGAATTTGAGTCCTTGTGGGGTTCTATTAGTTTAGAAAGCGTGTTATTGATCTCCTGGAAATGGCTATGAAGCATGAGTGCCAGACCAAGGCGGTTTTTTTCGTTAAATAGTTTTTGATAATGATGGGGACAGAAGCCAGATTTGTTTGTTTCCATACGAATATCATCTTCCATATAAGATGCACCAAGCATAAAGTCAATGCTTTCTTTTTCTAAAGTTTGGTGCAGATTACAAAAGGGACATTCCGTATCTGCTTTAAAAGCGTCAATAACTGGTATGGTATAAATTTGTTCTTTCATTTGTCATCACTCCATATTTTAAATGTTTTTAGTATACCACGAATATTTTGAGAGAGGAATGGAAATATGAGATATAAACAAATCGAAGATAAAATTATAATGGATGCAATGGACAGTTTTGAAATAGAGCAGATTTTAGAATGTGGACAATGTTTTAGATTTCGTAAACTTGCGCCCAATGACTATGTCATTGTTGCATGGGGAAAGGTTTTAAGAATTCTCCAGACAAAAGATGAAATTATTTTTTATCCAACTTCCCCAGAGGAGTTTGAAAATTTATGGAGTTCTTACTTTGATTTAGATAAAGACTATGATATAATTAAACAACATTTGGCAGAAAAAGATATTCACCTGGCCGAGGCAGTTCAGTTTGCTCCGGGAATTCGAATTCTTCGTCAAGAGCCCTGGGAATGTCTTATATCCTTTATTATTTCGCAAAACAAACAAATTCCACATATTAAACAAGTGGTGGAGAACATCAGTAGAATGTTTGGAAGATATATTTGTAATTTTGAAGGGTATGATTACTATGCCTTTCCAACAGTTGAGGAATTAAGCGTTGCGAAAGAAGAAGATATAAGAGCTTGTAAAGCGGGTTTTCGGGCACCCTACATTATGGATGCCTGTCAAAAGATAAAAAATAAAGAAGTAGAGTTAGAAAAGCTTGTGTATTTACCTTATGAAGAAGCCAAAAAAGAACTTCTAAAAATCAAAGGAGTAGGCTCAAAGATTGCAGACTGTGTGTTGTTATTCGGCATAGGTCATGAGGAAGCCTTTCCTATTGACGTATGGGTCAAAAGAATAATGGAATACTTTTATTTTGATAAAGATACAAATTCAAACGAAATTCAAGCTTTTGCAAAAGATTACTTTGGAAATTTAGCAGGAATCTCACAGCAGTACTTGTTCTATTATGCGAGACAGTTAAGGCTTGGCAAATGAGGAGGGATTTTATGCTCGGAACGATTGTCAACGCTTTGGCAATTTTATGTGGAGCACTATTGGGGATGCTTTTAAGAAATGGTTTGAAAGAAGATTACAAACAGATTGTATTTCATGGGGTTTCTTTAGCTGTATTATTTATTGGAGCTTCTGGAGCTGTTGGGAACTTAATTCAGCCCTCAAGTCATCCTATTTTATTCATCCTTAGTCTTATAATAGGTGGGTTACTTGGACAGTGGTGGAATATTGAGCTTAGACTAGAGCATTTAGGCCATCTTATTCAAAGCAAATTGCAGAAAGGAAGTAAAGGCGGCAATTTATCACAGGGATTTGTTTCCGCCAGTTTGCTTTTTTGCGTAGGAACGATGGCCATTATGGGATCATTGGAAAGTGGTCTCCAGGGAGTACATAAAACCTTATTTGCCAAGTCCATACTGGATGGCGTTACTTCTGTTATTCTGTCTTCTACCTTAGGGATAGGAGTTGCTCTTGCAGGGGTTTCAGTGTTTATTTATCAGGGATTGATTACTTTACTGGCTCAGTGGATTGAGCCCTATATGACAGCTGATATGATTAGAGAGATTTCCACTGTTGGAGGCATTTTGATTTTTGCCATAGGAATTAATATGATGGAGATTAAGAAAATCAAAGTCGGCAATTTGCTTCCGGCAATTTTTATTCCTGTTTTATACTACCTTCCTTTTATTCAAACATTTTTGTTAAAAATAAAAAGTATATTTAATATAATCTTCTGATATTAAGAGAAAATATTAGAAAATCAAAGAAAAACAAAGTATATTTAATATAATTTATGGAAACACTATTTAAAGTGTTATTTTAGGCGAAATATAGCCTTGCATAAACATATTGCTTTTATTAATATTATTTTTGTAGTTAGCACTCAGTTGTGATGAGTGCTAATAAAACGAAGATAATGATTATAAAATACATATTCTGAAGGAGGTTTATACCATGAAACTCAGACCATTAGGCGACAGAGTGGTTATTAAACAATTAGAAGCTGAAGAAAAAACAAAATCAGGTATTGTTCTTCCCAATCAGGCAAAAGAAAAACCTCAAGAAGCTGAAGTTGTGGCTGTAGGACCTGGCGGAGTAGTAGATGGAAAAGAAATTAAAATGGAAGTAAAAGTTGGAGATAGAGTTATTTACTCAAAATATGCCGGAACAGAAGTAAAAATTGATGATGAAGAATATATCGTATTAAGACAAAGTGATATCTTAGCGATTGTAGAACAATAATAATAGATTAAAGTACAATTATAAAGGAGGATGTAAACATGGCAAAACAAATTCAATTTGGTGCCGAAGCTAGAGCCGCTTTAGAAGCCGGAGTAGATAAATTAGCGAATACAGTAAAAGTAACTTTAGGACCAAAAGGACGCAATGTCGTTTTAGATAAAAAATTCGGAACTCCTTTAATTACCAACGATGGAGTAACTATTGCAAAAGAAATCGAATTAGAAGATCCATTTGAAAATATGGGTGCTCAACTTGTAAAAGAGGTTGCAACTAAAACCAATGATGTTGCCGGAGACGGTACAACTACTGCAACAGTATTAGCTCAGGCAATGATTAAAGAAGGTCTTAAGAATATTGCAGCTGGAGCAAACCCAATTATTTTAAGAAGAGGTATGCATAAAGCAACTGATAAAGCAGTAGAAGTCATCAAAAACGCTAGTCAGGCAATCAACGGAAAGCAACATATTGCAAGAGTTGCAGCAATTTCTGCTGGAGATGATGAAATCGGTAACCTCATTGCAGATGCAATGGAAAAGGTATCTAACGATGGCGTAATTACTGTTGAAGAATCCAAAACCATGCATACAGAATTAGAAGTTGTAGAAGGTATGCAATTTGACAGAGGATATCTGTCTGCTTACATGGCAACCGATATGGATAAGATGGAAGCTGTTCTTGAAGATCCATACATCTTAATTACAGATAAGAAGATTTCTAATATCCAAGAAATCCTTCCACTTCTTGAACAAATTGTTCAACAAGGAGCAAAACTTCTTATCATTGCTGAAGATGTAGAAGGAGAAGCCTTAACTACATTAATTTTAAATAAATT
>JAAYMW010000177.1 GCA_012521175.1 Candidatus Epulonipiscium sp. | reverse complement strand
ATTATATTTATGTGCAACACCTATTGGAAATTTAGAAGATATTACATATAGAGCAGTAAGAGTGTTAAAAGAAGTTGATTTAATAGCAGCAGAAGATACAAGACACACAAAAAAGCTTTTGAATCACCTGGAGATTCATACACCTTTAACCAGTTACCATGAACATAATAAAGCAACAAAAGGTCCAGTACTTATTAAAAAATTAAAAGAAGGCTTAAATATTGCTCTGGTAAGTGATGCTGGGACCCCTGGTATATCGGATCCGGGAGAAGACCTTGTACGCCTTGCCTATGAAAATAATATTCAGGTAACGCCAATACCTGGTGCATCTGCAGTGATCTCAGGGCTTATAATATCGGGGCTTTCTACGAGAAGATTTGTATTTGAAGGGTTTTTACCTACGGATAATAAAGGACGAAAAGAAAGATTAAATAAGCTTTTTAAAGAAGACAGAACCATTGTACTCTATGAGGCACCCCACAGGCTTTCTAAAACCTTGGAAGCCCTTTATGAGGCTTTGGGCAACAGAAAGATATCTATTATAAGAGAACTTACAAAACAGTACGAGGAAGTAAAAATAAGTACTCTGGAAGAAAGTATAAAGCTTTATCAGGAAATTCAGCCAAAAGGTGAATTCGTTTTAGTGATTGAAGGGTTATCTGATGAAGAAATAAATGAAATAGAAATAAAAAAATGGGAAAATATGAGTATAGAAGAGCATTATAAATTGTACATAGATGAGGGTAAAACTCAAAAGGAAGCTATGAAGCTGGTTGCTAAAGATAGAGGTATCAGTAAAAGAGAAGTTTATCAAATCATCCATCACATCAAACAATAAAAAAAAGCCAATTTTGGCTTTTTTTATTGTTCTTTAAGTTCCATTCCTGCTAATCTTACAAGTTCAATAATTGTTTCTTTAGAAATCTTTTTACCTTTATAGTCGATTAAGTCTTCCATGCTGCCGGTAAAAATGTCTGCAGGTTCATATTTTTTTAAGATGATTTTATCGTTGTCAACGAAGATTTCTAACGCATCTTTTTCATGAATGTCTAAGTTTCTTCTTAATTCGATTGGAAGTACTACTCTTCCTAATTCGTCTACCTTTCTTACAACACCTGTTGATTTCACGCTATATCCACTCCTCTTAAATTTTCTTTTTCGACATTATATTACAATTCAAGAGTACCATAATTAACAATAAAAGTCAACACCTGTTTTTAAAATAAAATGAAATATATACAATATTAGTTAGATAAGTCATTAAAAGAAGTCGAATTTTGATATAAAGTGATAAAAAATTGATGTTTTCATTTGTAGAAAAAAGATATATTTCGTTTTTTATTAAATAAATCCATAAATTAACTGGAAAAACGAGATTTCAAATTAGTCGTCAGAATTCGACAAATAACATATAAATCCCCATAGGCAAACTATACATATAGCTTGTTTCATATTTTTATGGTTATGACATATATATTAGAGAAGAAGTTACAAAATTTGAATGGGGGTAGAACATGTTAAACTATCTATGGGGATTTATGATCCTTATTGGGATTATCGTTGCTACGTTTACAGGAACAATGGGAGAAGTCACTCAAGCAGCGATTAACTCATCAAAGGAAGCTGTTCAGATTTGTATTACTTTATTAGGGGTTTTGGCTTTTTGGATGGGAATTATGAAAATAGCAGAAAAGTCAGGACTTATCTCTGGTTTAACAAACAAGATAAGGCCTATTTTACGTTTTTTATTTCCTGATGTTCCTGATGGTCATGATGCACAAAAATATATCGCTACCAATTTAATTGCCAATGTCTTAGGATTGGGATGGGCAGCCACTCCTCCGGGGTTATTGGCAATGAAGGCGCTGCAAAAATTAAATCTTAAAAAAAATGAAGCCAGTAATGCGATGTGTATGTTTCTAATTGTAAATATTTCTTCTGTTCAACTTATTTCAGTCAATATTATTGCCTATAGATCTCAGTATGGTTCTGCAAATCCTTCAGAAGTTATAGGCCCTTCATTACTTGCTACCTGCATTTCAACCGTAACGGCAATTATATTTGGTAAAATTATGGAAAGGAGAAAAAGAAGTTGAAGTGGGTTTTGTACATATCTGATTTTATGATTCCTCTAATTATATTTGGCATCTTGGTTTATGGGCTTCTTAAAAAAATTAATATTTTTGATGTGTTCATAGAAGGGGCCAAAGGAAGTGTAAATACTATTTTAACGATTATGCCTACTTTAATCGGCCTTATGGTAGCTGTAGGAATCATTAGGGCTTCCGGGGCTTTAGATATGATTGAAAGGGGACTTAAGCCCTTACTTAAATTTACCTCTTTTCCATCGGAGTTGATTCCTCTTACGATTCTAAGGAGCATTTCTGCTTCGGCAAGTTTGGGACTAGTTCTTGATTTGTTTAAGCAGTATGGGCCAGATTCCTTTATAGGGAGGCTCATATCTGTCATGATGGGATGTACAGAAACCATTTTTTATACCATGTCTGTTTATTTTATGTCTATTGGGATTAAAAAAACAAGGTATACTTTGGCAGGGGCCATTCTTGCCAATCTTGCCGGAGTCATTGCTTCATTTTATATTACAATATGGGTTTTTGGAAGATAAGAAACAGGGTTTTTTATGACATAGGAAACCCAGAGGAGTTTCCTAAATAAAAAGAGGAGCCGCTAAAGGGCTCCTTTATTGATTATTTTAATTCATTGATAACTTTCTTAAGTGCTTCTAATGCTTCATCAGGAAGTTTGTCAAATCCGCCTTTTTCTGTTGCTCTGGATTCAACGAATCTGATTCTGTCTTCCATTCTCTTCTTTAATTGATCTACATATTCAGCATCATTTAAGTCTGGGATATAGCCTTCAACTTCTAAGATTTCGATATCAGAGAAGTTGCCCCATGGTTTAAATGTAGCAGTTCCTTCGATAATAGCTTCTAATACGCCTAATGTAACAGCAGGAGTTACTTTTTTATCCATGAAGTGACCTGTATTTAAGATGTAGCAGTCTACATTTCTTTCTTGGAATAATGCTTTAAACTTGTTGTAGTCATCAGCTAATGGGTATGTTCTAAATGGGTTAGCATATGGTTCTACAACTAATGCATTTGGGTCTACTCCAGGAGCAAGTCTTTCAGCAGTTGTTCTCTTTGTAGCTAAGGTAGCTCCCATAACAGAAGCAAGTTCTGCTCCTCTTAATTTTACAATTGGTGGAAGAGTTGGGTCTTTCATGAGCCAGAAGATTGCATTAACTGGTTCATCAAATTTATCAACACGGTTAGGTGACCATAATTTAGATTTTACCGCACGACCGTTACCGTTACGGATATCTTCAGTAACAATCACTACTTTTCCATCTTCATCAACAGTAGCACCGTTGTTTTGTACGGTTAATAAGTATTTATTGTCTTCTAAAGTTAATGGGTAGTCTTGAGTTTTATCAAAGTAAGCAGGTTCAAGTGCAACGGAAGAACCGTCTACTGTAGAAATAACGAAAGCATCGTCATGAAGTACTGTGATATCATATTTGTCATTGTGACGTGCATGAGTGATTGTGGATTTACCAGATCCGGATAATCCAAATACTCCTGCAACGAATTTTTTGCCATCAGGTAAGTTATAGCGTTTTTGACCACCGTGGCAGGATGCATAACCATTACGGTTTGCAATAGCCCATGCTAATGTAAGTGTACCTTTTTTATGTTCACCAAAATATCTCATTCCAAGAATTGCAGCACAGTTGTGTTGAGGATCGAAGCATGTAAGACCCATTGGGTGATCTGGATGAGACCAGGTTGGATCGGAGAAAACATAGATATCTCCTTCATGTGCTAATTTTTTGGATCTTTGATACATGTTGAAGTATTCGTCAGTTATGTATTGGAAGTTAAGCATCCAGGAATACATAATATTTTCTTGGCCTTCTGGAATTAAAAGGTGAGCTTTTACCATGAAGTCTTCATGAAGACCTACATAAACTTCAGCATGGTACATTTTCTTGAAGCGAGTTTGATAAATAGCTTCACTGATTTTAAGAGCGTATTCCGCTGTATTTACTCCAGGTTCTCCGATGATTCTTCTTGCAGAAGCAGCACGGCCACTAACAGCACCATCGTTGAAGAGCAATACTTTAGCATCTGAATCTAATCCAATTGCTTCTGGATTATAAACAGGCATATCGGTTACAATTGTTCCAGGGGAAGCAGCAGCTAATTTGTATGCTTCTTTTAAAGATGTCACTTTAACAACAT
>JAAYMW010000176.1 GCA_012521175.1 Candidatus Epulonipiscium sp. | reverse complement strand
AATATAGAACGTAACAGATTCTCTGCCAAGCAGATCTCTTACTTCTTGCTCATGAGTTACTTGTTCAGTAAAACCTCTTTCTTTTAAAATATCATATACATTTCTCATAGAAAAACTCCTTTACTTATTAATATTAAAAATAATTTCAACAAAAAACTCTCGCCCTATCATATAAGGACGAGAGAACCCGTGGTACCACCTTAATTCGTATACAATGATATTGTATACCTCTAGTCTCATATAACGGTGAGAAGCCGTTAGGATTTTGTCCTAATGCTCAAGAGGTGTATTTCGCATATTCATGTACTGTAAATCTTTCACCAGCCGATTTACTCTCTGAATTTGTAACCATGAAATGCTACTTGACTCCATCATAGCATCTTCCTTAATAATTGGTCATATATTACCATAAAATTTTTAGAAACTCAAGAGGGAGATGGTTAATAAATTTATAAGTTATTTATCATTTTGTATTTCAGCAATTTTTACGATGACTTCTACTGCTTTTTTCATGGAATTTACAGAGACATATTCATATCTGCCGTGAAAATTATCGCCTCCAGTGAAAATATTGGGGCAGGGAAGGCCCATATAGGATAATCTTGAACCGTCCGTACCACCACGGATAGGTTTTATGTGAGGTTCAACACCTACAGCTTTCATTGCATTAAAAGCCCGTTCTACGATATACATTTTATCTTCCAGCTTCTCTTTCATATTGTAGTATTGATCTTTTAATTCTAATTGGACTGTTCCATCACCATATAGTTCATTCATCTTGTCAACAGTCGTTTTTACAAAGTTCTTGCGCTGATTAAAGTTTTCCATGTCAAAATCCCGGATGATATATGCCATTTCAACTTTTTCTACATTGCCGTAAAAACTGTTGAGATGATAGAAACCTTCATAGCCTTCTGTATGAGCAGGAACTTCTTTCTCTGGGAAAAATTGCGCAAGATGAACGCCGATTAATACGGCATTTTTCATTTTATTTTTTGCAGTACCTGGATGAACATTTTGCCCGTATATTGTAATTTTTGCTAAAGCAGCATTAAAATTCTCATATTCCAATTCTCCGATTAGCCCACCATCAATCGTATAAGCAAAGTCAGCACCAAATTTTTTTACATCAAAAAGATCAGCACCTCTTCCAATTTCTTCATCAGGTGTAAAAGCAATGCATATCTTGCCGTGTTTAATTTCAGGATGATGAATAAGGTATTCCATAGCAGTAAGAATCTCTGCAATACCTGCTTTATCATCAGCTCCAAGAAGAGTAGTTCCATCGGTTGTAATCAGAGTATCTCCTATACATTGAATTAAATTAGGAAATACTTTAGGAGATAGTACAATATTCATTTCTTTGTTTAAAATGATATCTTCACCATTGTAATTTTCTATAATTTGAGGATTAACGTTTTCACCGCTCATATCCGGGCTGGTATCCATATGGGCAATAAATCCAATGACAGGAACATCTTTTTCACAGTTAGAAGGAAGGACTGCCATAACATATCCATTTTCATCAATATTCACATCTGTTAAACCAATTGTCTTACATTCTTCTGCTAACATTTTTCCAAATGTTACTTGAGTTTTAGTACTGGGACAAATATTTGAGGTTTCATCAGATGTAGTATTATACCTTACATATTTAATAAAACGTTCAACTAATTTATCCATCTTAGACTCCTTTTGATTAACATAATTTTGTCATAATACTTTTTTCCTTAAAATGTTTAATTATATCATACAATATTTTTTGATTTAAAAAAATAATTTATGAAAAAAGTTTATGCAATTATACGGACTATTATAAATGAAAAACAGATTTTATCCTTTAAGAATTCAATCCATCATTCAAACATTAAAAGTCCCCAGTTTGATAAACTGGGGAGCATTTATATATTAAGCGATTAAAAATTCTTTTAAATTTTCGGGGATTTCCTTTGCTTTACAATTCATTCCGATAATAAATTTCACATTATATTTTTCTGCTATTTCTTTTAACTTTTCTATAAAGGATTGAGCCTCTTCCAAAGAGAGACGAGATAATTTTAACAATCCATCGATATAGACATAATCAATATCATGATCTTGGGATAAAATACCACATATAAAACCATAAAATTCCTTATGTCCAGCAACGGGAAAATCGGAAGTTTCAATAAAACGAATATTATGATGCAAATCGAATATGTGATCACGGTCGTTATCCAGATATACGACATGACCATTGCTGCTTTTAGCAGATCGATTGGCCATGTCAATTAAATGCTTGGTTTTTCCTTCACCTTTTTCCCCCGCAATGATTTGTATCATAAGAATCTCCCCCTTTAAAATGATTGTACAATTTTATATATAATAATTATATTCTTCTTCAAATTAAAAAAACCTTTTTTAAAAAATAATTTTTTAAAAAAGGTCGATTTTTTTAAATTATCTAACAAAAAATGTAAGTTATTATCTTTTATACCTTTATTCGGATCTTCTAACGGACTCATTGTCAATTCTTCCGAATAAGCTTAATCCGTAAAGACCAGCTAATCCAACTAACGCATAAATAATTCGGCTTAACCAACTGTCCATCCCACCGAATAAAGTTGCAACAAGGTCAAATTGGAAAAAACCAATTAGTCCCCAGTTTAAAGCTCCAATTATAATTAATAATAAAGCAATAAAGTCTAGTGGTCTCGTTCTCATCATAAAGCCCCTTTCAATAGATTGAATTATGTTTCTTTTATGGCTTATACTGTATATAGTGTTTCACAATTACATATTTTTATTATTGTAAAATTTTACTTTATTGTTAGCTGCTGGTTTTTTCTGCAAGATAGTAAATATACATGGTGTCGGTCACTATAATACTTCTTATTTGCAATTGATATTCTCCATCTTTAAATTTTAAAAAACGGCGATTGAGTCCATTATAGATTAAATCTACATCAATTTTATTGAGTTCTTTACCAATCTGATTTTTTAATAAAACTTTTATATATTGATCGATTTCATTTTTTGGAAGAAATTCTTCGTTATTATTAAGCATAACTGGAGAGATTTGATTTAATACGGGAATTTCTTCTTTTTGTTTGGATTCTTCTAATTTTTTAAATTTAATCCTATAATCTTCTAATTGGGCTGAAAGATATTCCTTTTCATTGATTAGAGTTTCAATTTTAGACATATATAGAGTATTATAAACTACTATCCCTATAAGAAAGCCAAAGGCAAAAAGCCATAAAGTAGAAAAATTGTTCTTTTTCATGATTTATACACTCCTAAAGTGTGGAGAATGACATAACCCATGTGCGCTCCTGCAAACGCACTTAAAATGTAGAGCATTTGCTTTACGACTGCCTTAAATTCTCCTTTTAGTATGCCTAAATCTAAAACTTCAAAAGAAGAGAAAGTGCCTCCAAGCGCGACAATAATGGCCCAAAGCTTGAGCTGTTCAGAAAAAATAAGCATCATTTTAACCGGTTTTTCACCACATAAGATTGCAGCAGTACAGCCAAACAAAGCTCCTCCAAGTATTACGCCCAAAGCAATAAAAAAGTTATAAATCATGGTATTGAACAGTTTATTCATACTATCACTCCTGTAATAGCATTTCTTATATAATTTATATAAACATAAAATATATTACTTTATAACCAAATTTTAATAAATTTTAAAATTAAGGGCACATTTATTCAGCTTAATTGATAAAATAATATAAGAATCTTTATAAAAGTAGGTGAAACAGTTGAGAGTCTTGAGAAAAGGCATGAGAGGTTCTGATGTTGCTGAAATACAAAGCATTTTAGACTTAATAGGATATGATATAGACAGTATTGATGGGATTTTCGGAGAAAATACCGAACAGGCAGTCAAGGCTTTCCAAAGAAACAATGGGTTAACTGTTGATGGAATTATTGGTCCCAGAACCTATGAAAAAATGGAGCCATTTTTACTTGGATATGATTTATATACGATCAAGCCTGGAGATACGCTTTATAAAATTGCAAATCAATATTCCACTAGTGTGTATAGTATTACTACTGCTAACCCTGGGATCAATCCATTCTTTTTAAATGTAGGAGAAGAGATTATAGTTCCTTATGGATTTGATGTTGTCCAAACCAATATACCTTATACTTATGATATAATGGAAAAAGATATTCGGGGACTTGCAATGAGGTATCCCTTTTTAACAGTGGATACGATTGGGAAAAGTGTTGAAGGAAGAAATTTATATATGATAAAAATAGGGGAAGGTCCAAGAGAAGTTTTTTATAATGGGGCACATCACTCTAATGAATGGATTACTGCGCCTGTTTTAATGAAATGGATTGAACAATTTTCTAAAGCGTTTTCTATGGATGGCATTATAAGAGGATATCCTGCAAGGACCATATGGGAACAAGCCACGATTTATATCGTTCCTATGGTTAATCCTGATGGGGTAGAATTGGTTATCAATGGCGTATCTTCTGATAACCCTAGATACAATGAGCTCATTGAATGGAATGATGGCAGCAGTGATTTTGACAGGTGGAAAGCGAATATTAGGGGAGTTGACTTAAACCGCAATTATGATGCATCTTGGGAGGAATTTAAAGAGATGGAAGAAAGCCTGGGAGTGGATGGACCGGGGCCCTATTTATATGCTGGTCCAAATCCGGAATCTGAACCGGAATCCAAAGCAGTAGCCGATTTTACAAGGGAGCATGATTTTCGCCTGGTACTGGCATACCATACACAGGGAGAAGTGATTTTCTGGAATTATAGAAATCTTCAACCTCCGGAAGCATTAAAAATAGGAGAGATGTTTGCAGCAGTCAGTGGCTACAGCCTTGCTGAACCAGAGGGTGCTGCTCTATATGCCGGATATAAAGATTGGTTTATAAAAGAATACAGAAGACCGGGATATACAATAGAGGTAGGCAGAGGGCAGAATCCATTGCCTATATCACAATTTGATGAAATATATGAAAAGAATGAAGAACTGTTGTTGTTAGCAGCTTTAGTCTAAAAATTTAAATTTTATTGACAGACAATAAGATTTGAGATATTGTATATAAAATTTATTTAAGCTCTCCTAATGGAGAGCTTTTAACTGGTAAGATTTGTTTTAGATTAAATTTGACTCAACAATAATTATGTTATAATAAGTATAGTTAAAATACATTAAAAAGATATTTTTATTTCTCAGGAATAAATTCTTTAGATTAGGAGTGAATGGTTTGATAGAAAAAGATAAAAAACAAGTGTTAAATCTTTTAAAAACTGCAAGAGGACAATTAGACGGCATTATTCGTATGGTTGAAGAGGATAGATACTGTATTGATATATCCAAACAAATTTTGGCAGTTCAGGCACTGCTAAAAAAAAGCAATCTCACCGTATTAAAACAACATATTCATGGTTGTGTGAGACGAGCCCTTCTTGATGGAGAAGGAGAAGAAAAAATAGAAGAAATTATAACAATTTTAGATAAATATATGAAATAAAATAAAATATACTTGTTCACGAATTGTTCATAATTTTTTCATATTTATATATTATAATATATCATGAGCATATTTTACTCTAATGAATAAGGAAGTGAATGGATATGGAATGCCCTGTATGCGGCAACCAACGTTTGGGTATATTAGGTAGGATAAGATATTATTGTCCTCATTGTAATCTTGAAATTGTGGTGAAAGATAGTATGTTGGAAATTTATGAAATAAAAGAAGATGGCGAATTAATACTTATTAAGCAGCAAAAAAAGGCATCGTAGTTAAGAGAGGAGATCATAGAATGGATATACTTAGTAATCTTTTATGGATGATTGCGATATGGTGGATGTTGTCGAGAATGCTTAGGACAGTCAGAATGATTCAGCATCAGAAGCTTCTCCAAGAAAAAAAGGAAAATCAGACTTATTTTGAACACTCACATATGCAATCAAACTTTAAGCAGCAGTCAGAGGTTCCTTTAGAGATGGTAAAAGATCCAGTCTGCGGAAAATTTATTGAGAAGCATCAGGGATATCAGCTTTCCCGGGGAACAGAGACTTTTTACTTTTGCAGTTGGGATTGCCGTGAAAAATTTATTAAGGAACATATAAAGCAGCCCGAATAAGAGAGGCTGCTTTTTGACCATAATACTAATAAAAAAGGAGTGGCAAAATGAAGAAAATTGCCATTGTAACAGGTGCGTCTTCAGGCCTGGGCAAGGATTTTGTCAGACAGTTGGATAGAAAATATGAATTAGATGAAATCTGGATGATTGCTCGAAGAAAAGAAAAAATGGAGAAATTAGCCGACAGTTTAAAAAACTCAAGGGGAGTAGTTATTGCTGCGGATTTATCACGAAGAGAAGAAATAAATAAAATTATAAACAAATTAAATGATGAAAAGCCAAAGGTTTTATTTCTTGTAAATAGTGCCGGCTTTGGGAAAATTGGCTCTTTTGTTGAATTGGATTTAGAGGAGCAATTGGATATGATTGATTTAAACATTAAAGCTTTAACAACCATGACATATGCTGTTATCCCTTATATGGGGAAAGGTTCTAAAATTATACAGATTGCTTCTTCTGCGGCTTTTTTGCCGCAGCCGGGATTTAATATTTATTCAGCAACGAAGGCATATGTGTTACATTTTAGCAAAGCTTTAGGCATTGAACTCAACAATAAAGGGATCGGAGTGTTGGCTGTATGTCCCGGTCCGGTGAAAACAGAGTTTTTTAAAGTGGCATCTTCAAAAGGGAAACCCTTAGACTGGAAATCTAGGTTTATGGTAAAATCAAAAGATGTAGTGGCTCAGGCATTAAAAGACTCAGAGCAAAATAAGATGGAATCGGTTTATGGAGTCACAATGAAGTTGTTCAAGATTGTTTCAAGAATCATTCCCCATAGAATGATTTTAAGGATGTTTAAATGGAATTAAGTATATCATTAATATATTGGTATATACTTTATTAGAGAATTTAAAACAACAATAGAAATATAGGAGATGAATATATGGAATTAAATAGTGTAGTACATGGTTTTAAATTGATTGAGGAAAAGCAAGTTAAAGAACTTAATTCTACAGCTCGTATTTTTATTCATGAAAAAAGTGGCGCTAAACTATTAAATTTAGAAAATGATGATGAAAATAAAGTGTTTGCCATTACCTTTAGAACGCCTCCCAGTGACAGTACTGGACTTCCTCATATATTAGAGCATTCTGTATTATGTGGTTCCAGGAAATTTCCTACCAAAGATCCCTTTGTAGAATTGGCTAAAGGGTCATTAAATACATATTTAAACGCTATGACTTTTCCTGACAAAACGATGTATCCCATTGCCAGTACCAATGAAAAAGATTTCATGAATTTAATGGATGTCTATCTCGATGCAGTATTTTATCCTAACATATATAAATATCCTGAAATACTGATGCAAGAAGGATGGCACTATGAATTAGAGAACGAAGAAGGTGAAATATCCTATAAAGGTGTCGTTTATAATGAAATGAAAGGAGCTTTTTCATCACCCGAAGCCATTCTTTTTAGAAAGATACAAGAATCTGTATTACCCGATACACCTTATGGATTTGAATCGGGTGGAGATCCAGAGTGTATTCCGGATTTGACGTATGAAGATTTTCTTGCTTTCCATAAAAAATATTATCATCCTTCCAATAGTTATATATATCTTTATGGTAATGGAAATCTAGACGAGCAGCTCCAGTTCATCGACAAAGAATATCTCAGTAATTTTGACAAGCAGGAAATTGATTCTTCAATTCCGATTCAAGAATCTTTTGATAAAATAAAAGAGATTCATGTGGAATATCCTATATCTCCTGAAGAAGGAGAATACGGTAAAACCTTTTTAAGTTTGAACTATGCAATAGAGCGCTCAACAAATCCGGAAATATATCTAGCTTTTCAAATCTTAGAATATTTGCTTCTTGAAACTCCGGCTGCACCTCTTAAGAAGGCATTGTTAGATGCTGGAATAGGGAAAGATGTTTTTGGAAGCTTTGATATGAGTATTCAACAGCCTATTTTTAGCATAGTAGTTAAAAATTCTGACAAAGATAAAAAAGAATTATTTGAGAAGATAGTATATGAGACTTTAAACAAATTGGTTAATGAGGGCATTGATAAAAAACTCATTCAAGCTGCAGTGAACTCAAAGGAATTTACGCTTCGTGAAGCGGATTCGAGAAGTTATCCGAAAGGACTTATCTATGGAATTAAGGTACTGGACAGCTGGCTATATGATTCGGATCCTCTTATCAATCTTCAGTATGAGCCTATTTTGGAAAAAATTAAAGAAAGTTTTACTTCTCCATATTTTGAAAATTTAATCAAAAAATACTTGCTTAATAATACACATGGGACCATGCTCATATTAAATCCTAAAAAAGGACTTTTGGAAGAAAGAACCAAAAAGATTAAGCAAAAACTTGCCGACTATAAGGCTAAACTATCTGATGGAGAAATTAAAGAACTCATCAATCAAACCAAAAAATTAAGAGAAAGACAGATGACTCCTGATGATCCAAAAGATATAGAGAAAATTCCAGTATTATCTTTAAAGGATCTTAACAAGGAAGCAGAGAAACTACCGCAAGTAGAAAAGAAGGAAAACAATGTAACAGTATTGTTCCATCCTTTGTTTACAAATAAAATCACATATTTAAATTTATATTTTGATTTAAAAACTGTAGAACAAAAGCTTATTCCCTATGCAGGAATGCTGGTTGGTATTTTAGGAAAAATGGATACACAAAAGTATCCTTATGCTGATTTGGCCAACGAAATCAATATTCATACCGGGGGCATACATTTTTATGCAAAAACTTATGGTATTAATGGGGATTCAAGAGCTTATGAAAGTAAATTTATCTTAAAGTCAAAAGCACTTACTGAAAAGCTTCCTCAACTTATTGGATTGATTAAAGAGATTCTTACAGCCACTTCCTTTGAAAATGAAAAACGGCTTTTAGAGATTATTAGAGAAATGAAGTCACGCATGGAAATGGCATTAAATAGCCAAGGGCATGTGGTTGCATCCGATAGACTTTTGTCATATTTTTCAGAGAAAGGTCAATTTACTGAAATACTAAAAGGCTTCTCTTTTTATAAATTTGTAGAAGATATTGAAGAAAATTTTGAATCAAAAAAGAAAGAGTTTATTGTGAATTTAAAAGAAGCTGCAAGTCAAATTTTTAATGTGAATAATGTGCTTATTGGTGTAACCGCTCAAGAAGAAGATTACGCGGAATTCCAAAAGTATATAAAAGAATTGCTTAATGGCTTAAACAATACGCCTGTTAGGAAGCAACAATATTCCTTTGATCTATCCGTTAAAAATGAAGGATTAATGACACAAAGTGATATTCAGTATGTGGCAAAAGGATATAATTTTTTAGAACTAGGATATTCATATTCTGGAAATTTGCAAGTATTGAAAACGATTATTGGTTTAGATTATCTTTGGAACAGGGTACGTGTTCAAGGTGGAGCATATGGTGCATTTATTAGCTTTTCAAGAAGTGGAAATGTTTATTTTGCTTCTTATAGGGATCCAAATTTAAAAAAGACATTACAAATATACGATGAAGTAGGAAAATATCTTGAAAAGTTCGATGCCAATGAAAGAGAAATGACAAAATACATTATAGGTACAATAAGTAAATATGATTTTCCGCTTAGTCCTTCCATGAAAGGAGAAAAGGCAGTATCCCAGTATATCAGTAAAATAACCTATGAAGATGTTCAAAAAGAAAGAGATGAAATTCTAAGTACAAAAAGAGACGATATTGTAAATTGTAAGAAGATGATGGAAGAATTAGCACAGCAGAATTATATTTGTGTCATGGGAAATAAAGATGTGATTAAAGAAAATCAAGATATTTTTGAACAATTGATTGATGTATTTAAATAATTATAAAAGGTCTGCGTTTATGCAGACTTTTCTTTTTACTTTTTTTTTGATACACTAAAATATATTTATTTTTTATCAAAGTGAAGATGGAGGCATAAAATGGCAAAAGTAATACAAGAAGCTGACTACATAAAGAAAAGAAAACTAAAATATTTTATTCGAACGACAATAAGTTTAAGTATTATGCTGGGAATATTTCTTTTAGGCTTTATTTTAACTAAGACCAGAAACAATTTATTTACCTTAGTATCCATATTGTTTACATTGGTGGTAGCCCAATATGGTGTCCAATTCATTTCTATTATTCCTTTTAAAGATGGAAGTTTAGAGGTGGCTAAACAGCTTGAAAGTCTTCCTCAGGCCTATGTTGTTTGGAACAGTGCATTATTTGCTGACACTAAAGGTATGGCTTTTTTTGATCATGTTCTGATTAGCGACACACATATTTACTGTATTATGGATGAAGAATATAAAAATTATAGTAAAAATATAGAAAACATGAGTAGAATTATAGAGCAGAAAGGTTTAAAAAATAAAATAGTATTTATTCAGAGAACAAAAGGGGAACTTAACCCGCTGTTAAAAAGATTAGAGAAGAAAGAAGTAAAAGATTTAGAGAGTCAGAAAGAATTTGTAGAGGCATTAAAAACTGCGGCAATATAATGTGAATTTTGTTAAAATTATTTTTGTTAAATTAGTTATTCCAATTAATTCATTATTGTGATATGATTGACATGGAATAAAATCAAAAATATGGATGGAGGAATTTAAATGAAACTGAAAAAGAATTTTTCGCTGGCATTGGCTATTATAATGCTGGTATCGCTGTTAACTGGCTGCAGCAGTGCAGAATGGGGGTTCTTTAATCTTTCACAAGAGGCAAGTGCCTTAGAAAAATACCAAGTTACTGCAGAAATGGGACTTTCCTTAGACCATATTGATTCAGAATTAATTGCTGGGCAAACAGAAGAATTTGCAAAAGTACAATCCATTCTTAATAATTACAATCTTGTTATGGATTGTAAAGTAGATACTATTGATTCGAAATTGAATTTTACATATTACATTAAAGATAAAAACACAGCAGAACAAAAAGAAGTTTTAAATCTTCAAAGTGATGGCAATAAGATTTATATCAAAGTCGATGATTTATTTAATTTTATTAAAAGCTTTGGGAATGAAGAGGTAAATCGTAATATCGATCAGGCTTTTGCAAATGTCCAATACATTAGCATCGACAGGGAAGAAATGAAAGATATTCTTAAAGATGCTTATGACAATGAAGTGATAGCAGAACAAATGACTCGAATCTACTTTGATTTTGGTTCCTTTACAGAACAGAATAGAGCATGGCAAGACATTTATAAAGGGTTAATGGAAGAAGTATATGATGAATACGAAATGGGTATTATTAAAGAAGATAACAATAAATATACTGTTTCTCTTACATTACAAGATGCTGTAAATGTTTTTGCTTCTTTTGCTCATTATACAATTGATCATATTGAAGAATTAGGTGCTTATTTAAAAGAATCAGTTTCTAACTTAAATGATGTCCAAACACAGTTATTAAGCATCTATGAATTAGATGTTGATAGTTTTAATAGCACTATAGATAATTTGGTTAAAAATGTTCAAGAGAATAAAGAATTATATAAATCTCAAATTGATTTTGCAACATTGAGCACTGAAAATCCTACATTTGACAGTATGTGGGAAGGAACTCAATTTGATTATTCTTTTAGAAAAACAAAAGATAATGCTTATGTTGCAGATTTAAATGCAAAAATTAATTATAATGATCCTGTAACCGCAAAAAATGTCTTAAAAGCTTCTTTCACACTAAAAGAAACCATTAAGGCAATTGACTCTGTTACTATTGTTGCTCCAACAGAGAATGTGTTAACGATGGCTGAATTAATGCAAATTGATAAGGCTTTTAATGAAGCTGCTATGATGAATATAGATAAGCCAATCAGTTTAAATGTTGATTTAGACAACGGCTATTATATATCAAGCTATACTGAAGGAAAGAAAGAAGAAGGAAAGCTTAATATAAAAGTTATTGACTCTGCTTCTTATCTTCCTTTAAGAGATATAGGTAATGTATTAGGAGAAAATATTACTTGGGATAATGCAAAGAAACAACCTTATGTAAGTAAAAATGGTACTACGATTTATTTAAAGGCCAGACTAATTGATGGAACTTCTTATATCCCTTCAAGAGAATTTGAAAAATTAGGTTATAAGGTTATATGGGATGCAAAATCCAATATTGTTCATATTCAATAGTAATTTTACGACTATAAGAAAATCGCCTGTACAGGCGATTTTCTTATAGTTATGATTATAAACAGATAAAGGTGAGCAAATGAAAGAGATACAAATCACACAGAATGATGCGAATCAACGACTGGATAAATTTTTAATGAAATATATGAATCAAAGCTCAAAAGGATTTATATACAAAATGCTTAGGAAAAAACGTATTAAATACAACGGGAAAAAAGGAGAAGGAAATGAAAAACTTCAGGTAGGAGACATTATTCAATTGTATCTAGCTGATGAAACAATTAACCAATTTCGTGTGGTTAAAGATATAGATAAAGTCAACAGAACTTTTTCAGTTGTCTATGAAGATGAGCATATATTATTATGCAATAAACCGTTAGGGCTTCTTGTTCATCCCGATAAAAATAATAATCAAAAGACATTGACTGATGAAATACTGTCTTATTTGGCGGAAAAAAGAGAATATAATCCTAAAGAGGCTAATGGTTTTACTCCTGCCATTTGTAATCGTTTAGATAGAAATACCAGTGGCATCATTATAGTAGGAAAGACCTTAAATGCACTTCAAACGATGAATCAAATGATTAAAGAGAATAAAATACAAAAATATTATTTAACTATTGTAAAAGGCAGTGTAAAAACACCTGGAGTTTTAAAGGGCTATCATAAGAAAAACCAAAAAACAAATGAGGTAGAAATCTTTGACGAATGCGAAGAAGAAAGTAAATATGTTGAAACCCATTATACGCCCATAATAGGCAATTCTAATTATACTCTTTTAGAAATTCAATTGATTACAGGCAGATCCCATCAAATTCGTGCCCATCTTTCTAAAATAAACCATCCGATCATAGGAGATAGTAAATACGGAGACATTAAAGTCAATGAGTATTTTAAATCAAAATATGGATTGAAGTATCAGTTTTTACATGCTTATAAAATAGAATTTGCAGAATGTCCTAAAGATTTTGGGTATCTGGAAAATCGCAGCTTTAAAGCAGAACTACCAAATATTTACAGTGAAATTTGCAATAAGGAAAAATTAGAATTTAAGTTTTAAAAATAATATTTCCAATAAATTATGGGTGAATACTGTTCACCCATAATTTATGCCGGATAATTTTTAATAAAAAAGTAATTTTCAATTTCCAGTGGTGTTTTGCCTGAAAGTATCAAACAATTTTTACATTCTTCTTTATTGTCTTCCAATAGATAATAGTGCGCTGCCTGTTCATAATACCCTATATCTTTTAAGACATCAGCGGTATCAGAGGATTTTGGCAATTTTTTAGCCAAATGAGCGACATATTCCAATTCATTTTCGTTTTTAAAATATTTGATGCCTTCTTCAATATTATGGGTTTCCTCAAAAATCCATAATACTTTTTCATAATTTTTCTTTTCTTTATAATAGGAGAGCAAGAAAGTATATAAATTATGTTCTTTTGCAATTTTTATTGCCTCGTTTTCATTTTTATTTTTCAAATATAGGTGTATTGCTTCTTCCCATTTTTCTTGTTTTATCAGCAAACGAGCAGCATTGTCTACATCTTGTGCTTTAATATATAATGAAAAGGCTTTAGAAGTGTCCAATTTTTCATAATAATAAGCAGCTGCTTTAATTTCACCATTATTTAATGCTTGCCTTGCCAATTGTTCATAAAGAAGTTTGGATGTTTTCTCATCCTGTATTTGTTCAGAAAGGGCTAAAGCTTTTTCTAAAGCGTTGATACGAATAAAAAGTTTTATGGCTTCTTCATAATTTCTTTTGGCAGATAATTCGTCTCCAATTTTTTCAAGTCTATTATAGTATTTTTTCTTTATATCTTTAGAAGAAAGTTGTTCTATACATTCAATTGCTCTAAGCCACTGCATAGCTTTTATGTAACAATTAGCGGCTTTATCCCAGATATGCTCTTGCTTATATAAAGATGCAGCCTTAATCGGATTAAAGTAGGAATACATATGGGCAGCTTTAATAAACTCTCCTTCTTTTTCACAAAGAGGCGCACCCAGTTCATACAACTCATAGATTTCTGCTGTTTGCATTGCTTCATAAATTTGATTGTTTTTTACCTGATAAATAAATACTTGTTTATAATCATGAAGACGGCGGCTTAATTCTATGATTTTATCATAATTATCTAGTAAAATATATTTTTTTCTAGCCATTCTATATTTTGATTTTTCCTCTAAATACGAAGCCTGATCTTCTAAATTCATGGATAAATACTGAAAGATCTCTTGAATAAAGGCATAGAACCTATCCAACCATTTTATTCCAATCATTACATATTCCCCCTTGTACTATTAAGTATAATACATTTTTACAAAATACTCAATGAATTGATTTAAGATTTATGATACTATAATAAAAAAAGATGTATGGAGTGTTTTTATGGGATATTGGAATACAAGAGGTTTAAGAGGAAGTACATTGGAAGAACTCATTAATTATACCAATGAAAGTTATAGAGCAAAGGGATTGGCGGTTATTCAAAAAGTTCCTACCCCTATTAAACCCATTCAAATAGATGAAAAAAGTCGAACCATCACTTTAGCATACTTTGATCAAAAAAGTACGGTAGATTATATTGGAGTGGTACAAAGCATCCCGATATGTTTTGATGCAAAAGAAACGAGTAAGAAAAGTTTACCTATACAAAATATTCATCCACATCAAATTCTTTTTATGGAAGATTTTCAAAAACAGGAAGGAGTAGCATTTTTACTGGTTTATTTTATTGAGTACAATCAGTATTTTATGCTCCCCTTTGAAATACTAAAGAAATATTGGGATAAGGCTCAGGAAGGCGGAAGAAAATCTATTCCTTATGATGCCTTTCCGAAAAAATTGGAAATTTTTAGCAAAGGAGGAGCGTACATTCATTATCTTGAAGCACTAAATACATATCTTGTAGGGAAAAAATATGATAGGAATAAATATATATAAAAATGGAAAAGATATCATATGAAGGAAGGGATTTGTATGAAGTCAAAACTTTTTCATATGATAATCTTTTTATGTTTCTTTTTAATGGGCTGCACTGGATCAGAAAAAAGTAATGATAATATTATTACGGGAACAGAAGAAAAAGAAGTATCCGCAGCTCAGGCGATTATTGAAAAAACAGATTATAAACTATATAGAAATATTTCAAGGCAGCTTGGCTTATATGAACCTAAAGAAGGCTGTTATTTAGGAGCTTATATTTTATCTAATTCCGATATAAATTTTGATATTGAAACATTTGAAAAAATTACTGAAACCAGTCACGGTATTTATCTGAGAAATATGAAACTAGGAGCGATTTTCCCTATTGATTGGATTTTGGAGTGTACCTCTCGTATGAAGACGCCATATATTATTTTACAACCTCCTTCAGAAGATTTTCCCTATCAAGATTATTTATTGGAAGAAACCGCAAAGGAATTCGGATATTATTTTATTCCGATGTTTGTTCAATTTTATCCTAACCCCCATCAATACGATAACCCACAAGAATATAAAGAGTTTTTTATTAAGGCAAGAAATATATTTAAAGAATATGCGCCCAATGTAGCCTTTGTATGGAGTGTTAATCTTGAAAATTGTGAAGACAGTTTAATATATTATCCAGGAGATGAAGCGGTGGATTGGGTGGGGATCGATGTATATGATTTCATTTATGTCAATAACGAAAAGAATCATCAAAATCTATTTGAAGATATCGATTTTATTTATTATTCCTTTCAAGGCAAAAAGCCTATGATGATTTCACAACTAGGAATATCCCACTATTCAAATAAAGATCATGGATACTACATAGATGAAGCGGTCAATAAAATTACTGCTTTTTACAATACAATTAGGAAGCAATATCCTCAAATTAAAGGAATAAATTATATGGATTTTAACAATATTGAAGTGGCTCCCAATGATATGGGACAAGATAATTTTAAGATTACGAGTCAGGAACAATTGACAGAAGCTTATAAAAATGCTTTGAAATATGATTATTTTATAGATTCTCTTGATATTCAAAGTACATCTTCCATTGAGAAACAGTGGATTGCGAGCTACTATCCTATTTACAAACAAAATGACAAACTATATATTTCTGAAAAGGTTATAAAATATGAATGGGATGATTTAGGTATAAAGGTCAATAAAGAAAAACCAATCTGGGTGAATCAAGAAGCATATTATTTATTGGAAAATTTGATACAGGGCACTAATTTAAATATGTATCTGGATTTAGAAAATAACAAAATAAACATTCAAGAAAAAGATATATGAAGAAGATATCTTCTTTATATATCTTTTTTGTGGAAAAAATTTCTGGCAACTTTGTTTCTGTTGTAAATATTCTTGTTGTATACTTATTCACCGATGAAATGTATCTTTATTTGTATAGTTGTTAAAATAAATTAGATTTCTGTAAATAAATATCTTTTAATGTAGAAAAGATTTATATATAATATAGAAGGCATTAAATCATAAAACTATGAGGAGAGAAACTATGGGGAATGTAATTGTTATTGGAGTAGCCGGGGGAACAGGATCTGGTAAAACAACTTTAGTGAATCGACTGAAAGAAGAGTTTAATAATGAAGTCGCTACAATTAGTCACGACTATTATTATAAGTCCAATGATCATTTGCCTTTGGAAGAAAGAAAAAAATTAAATTATGACCATCCAAATGCTTTTGATACAGAACTTATGATATCTCATATAAAAAGTTTAAAAAATGGACAAAGTATTAATCGTCCTTCTTATTCATTTGTGGAGCATACCAGAACAAACGAAACAGTACATATTATGCCTGCAAAAGTTATCATAGTAGAGGGAATTTTAATTTTCGAAAATAAAGAATTATTGGATTTAATGGATATTAAAATTTTTGTGGATACCGATGCAGATGTAAGACTGATTAGAAGATTGTTAAGAGATGTTAAAGAAAGAGGCAGAGATTTAGATTCAGTAATCAATCAATATCTCACAACTGTAAAACCAATGCATGAAGAATTTGTTGAACCCAGCAAGAAGAATGCGATGTTATTATTCCGGAGGGTGGTTTTAATAGTGTTGCACTTTCTATAATTATAGATAAAATTAAGACTTTTTTATCTCAAAAATAAATTTGATGATTAATTGAATAGGTCTATTATCGTAGAAAATAATATTAGAAATCGCCCAATGGGCGATTTTTTTTGTAAGAAAAAATTGACAAATCAATCATTTGGTTATATAATGATTTTAATTTATCAATCTATAACTTTAAAACGATAAAGAGATGCAATAGTAAAGGAGGATTTTTGTGAAGGATTATAGACTTCATACGCCAGAGGGTGTTAGAGATTTGCTTCCACGAGAATGTGCAAAAAAGATTGAAATCGAAAGAAGGATTGAATCGGTTTTTAATAGATATGGTTTTTATAATGTGCAAACGCCTACTTTTGAATATTATGATGTTTTTTCAGAAGATAACGGCAAGATTCAGCAGAAATATATGTATAAGTTTTTTGACAGAGAAGGAGCAATTCTCGCGCTTAGACCCGACATGACGCCTCCTATAGCCAGAATGGCAGCTACCACTTTAAAGGAAGAATCAAAACCTATACGGCTTTGCTATATAGCCAATGCTTTTCGATATAATGAAAGTTATCAAGGAAAAACAAGGGAATTTTCTCAGGCGGGAGTGGAGCTACTGGGAATGAATTCTGATGAAGCCGATGCAGAAGTTATTGCCTTGGCAATTAATAGCTTAAGTGCAGCAGGCCTCCAGGAGTTTCAAATTGATTTAGGACAGATAGAATTTTTTAAAGGAGTATTAGAAGAGGTAGGCTTAAACAAAGAAGAAGAAGAGGAAATAAGGCAATTCATTGAGAATAAAGATTTTATTGGTGTAGAAGAATTTATAGAACAGTTTTCCATTGCCCCTGATTTAAAACAATTGCTTTTAGATTTGCCCAAACTGTGTGGAACAATTGATATTATAGAAGAAACAAAGAGCATAACCAATAATCCCAGGTCAAAGGAAGCCTTAGAAAAACTAGAAAGAGTTTATGCAATTTTATGTGATTATGGTGTTGAAAAATACGTTTCCTTCGACCTTGGAATGGTAAGCAGAAGCAATTATTATACTGGGATTATTTTTAGGGGATACACCTACGGAACAGGCTTTTCGATTTTAGAGGGAGGGCGTTATGACGGATTGGTTGGAGAATTTGGCCGAGAGTGTCCGGCAGTAGGTTTCGGTATTACCATAGAACAGCTTATGAATGCAATCAACAGGCAAAAAATAGATGTCCCTGTTTGGAAGGTAGATACCCTGCTGGTTTATGAACCCAAAGGAAGAAAACAAGCATTAATGACTGGGGATCATCTCAGAAGTCAGGGTATGTATATTGAAAACAGCCTCATTAACGGAGATATAGAAGAACAGAAAAAATACGCCCTTTCAAAAAACATCGGGGGGATATTATATTTTGAAAATGAGCAGAATGTGCAGTTAATTAATTTAGTTACCAATCAAACCATTAAGACGACTGTAGACGAATTGCTTCAAAAGTCAGATAGGGGGGAAACGGAATGAGATATTTAACATTTGCCCTGGCAAAAGGAAGACTAGCGGATAAAACAATGGCATTATTGGAGTCTATCGGCTTTTCTTGTAATGAGATGAAGGAGAAATCAAGAAAATTGATTTTTACAAATGAAGAGCTAAAACTAAAATTTTTTTTAGCCAAAGCAACGGATGTTCCTACATATGTAGAATATGGCGCAGCGGATGTAGGAGTAGTCGGAAAGGATACATTATTAGAAGAAAAAAAGAATTTATATGAGGTACTTAATTTAGGTTTTGGAAAATGCCGGATGGTGGTGGCAGGGCCAAAAGAAGTGAAAAGTAAATTAGAGAGTGGCCAGGATTTACTTAGAGTCGCCACTAAATATCCCAATATAGCCAGTGATTATTTTTATCATAAAAAGCAACAAACAGTAGAAATTATAAAATTAAACGGTTCTGTAGAATTGGCGCCCATTGTTGGATTGGCAGAGGTCATAGTGGATATTGTTGAAACCGGAAGTACTTTAAAGGAAAATGGTTTATTTGTATTAGAAGAAATTTGTCCTCTATCTGCCAGAATGGTTGTCAATCGCGTCAGTATGAAAATGGAATACGATAGAATAACCGAATTGATTGAAAAAGTTAAAAAAGCATTAATCAATGAATAGGGTGAGAAAATGATAAGAATCATCAATAATCAGGATTATAAAGCTGAAACTTTAATTGAAACATTATTAAAAAGATCCCAGCTTAATTTTAAAAATGTGCAGGATATAGTGGATAATATCATAGAAGATGTACGCCATAAAAAAGACGAAGCGGTTTTAGAATATACAAAACAATTTGATCAGGCAGTATTGACTGTCCAAACCATTAAAGTTACAGAGAATGAGATTCAAGAAGCTTATAACACACTGGACGAAAATTTTATATCCATTCTTCAAAGAGCAGCAGACAGGATCAGACTATTTCATGAAAAACAAAAAAGAAATAGCTGGATAGCACCAGATGAAAAAGGCACTCTATTAGGACAAATGGTAAGACCTATGGAAAGGGTTGGAGTATATGTACCTGGAGGTAAAGCTGCTTATCCTTCTTCTGTTCTTATGAATGTCATTCCGGCACAGGTAGCAGGAGTTCATCGAATTGTAATGGTAACACCGCCCCAAAAAGATGGCAGTGTAAATCCTGGAGTATTGGTAGCTGCTAAAATTGCAGGAGTAACGGAAATCTATAAAGTTGGGGGAGCCCAGGCAGTTGCAGCCCTGGCTTTTGGAACAGAAACCATTCCTAAAGTAGATAAGATTGTAGGTCCGGGAAATATTTTTGTTACTTTGGCGAAAAGAACGGTTTTTGGTCATGTAAGTATTGATTCCATTGCAGGACCCAGTGAAATTCTCGTTGTTGCAGATGATAGCGCCAATCCTGTTTTTGTAGCTGCAGATTTATTGTCTCAGGCTGAGCATGACGAGTTGGCTTCAGCCATTTTAGTAACGACCAGTGCAAAATTAGCGTATGCGGTAAAAGATGAATTAATTCGCCAGACAGAAAAGCTTTCAAGAAAAGAAATCATCACAAAATCCTTAAAAGATTTTGGTGCGATTATTATTGTGAATACGATAGATGAAGCCATAGAAATCAGCAATCGGATTGCTCCGGAGCACCTGGAAGTATGCACCAGGGAAGCTCTTTCTCTACTTCCAAAAATCAAAAATGCTGGAGCAATATTTTTAGGACATTATACTCCTGAGCCTTTAGGCGATTATATGGCAGGGCCGAATCATGTTCTTCCAACGAGTGGAACAGCAAAATTTTTCTCTCCTCTTAATGTGGAGGAGTTTATGAAAAAGTCCAGCATTATTTTTTTCCCGGAAGAAGCTTTAAAGGAATTAAGTGAGGATATCATTAATTTTGCAGAAGCAGAAGCATTGACGGCCCATGCGAATTCAGTGAGGGTGAGGTTTGAGAATGATTAAACACTATATAAGAAAGGAACTGCAGAATTTTAAACCCTATCATGCAGCATTTAGATCTCCAAAGGTTAAGTTAGATGCCAATGAAAGTCCTTTTTCTTTAAGTGAGAATGTAAAAAACAAATTGATACAATGGATTGAAAAAGAAGAAAATATAAATCTTTATCCTGATACCGATTCTACAGAATTGCGTGAAGCCATAGCTTCTTTTTGGAATGTTAGCGTGGAGAATGTCATTTGTGGGGTAGGCTCAGACCAGCTGATTGACTGTATGATGAAAGTGCTTCTTGAACCGGGAGATAGAGTCATTATGCCTACGCCATCTTTTAGCATGTATCGTTCGACAGCTATTTTAAATCATGGCGTACCGATTGAAATCAAACTGAATGAGGATTATTCGTATCCTATTGATGAGATCATTGAAACATGCAACAAAAACAAACCTAAACTACTAATTTTATGCAGTCCCAATAATCCTACAGGGAATCGGCTCCCCAATGAGCAAATAGAAGAAATCGCCCAAAATGTGAAATGTCCCATTCTTATTGACGAAGCCTATGGAGAATTTTCTAATGAAACGATGATTCCTCTTATCAGGCAGTATCCTCATATAGTTGTTTTTAGAACCTTTTCCAAAGCCTATGGGTTGGCAGGAATTCGGGTAGGATATGGGATTGGAGACAAAGAGATGATCGATGCAATTTATTTAACAAAACCTCCATATAATCTTAGTGTTTTATCTCAAAAAATAGCAACATGGGTGTTGCAAGACGAGCAAGTCAATCAAAAGAGAATCGAATATCTTAAAACCGAACGGGAGCATTTAATCCGGGAATTAAGGAATCTTCCTAATCTTCGAGTTTTTGATTCCGATGCAAATTTTATATTAATCGAAACTCAGGATTTAGAGCTTTCAGAAAAACTAGAAGCTAGAGATATTTTTGTACGTTCTTTTGCTGCTTTTGAAGGAACAGTATTTCTAAGGATAACTGTGGGAAATAAAGAACAAAACATAATATTAATTGATGCTCTTAAGGATTTGTTAATATAGACAAAAGGAAATGCATTTTCAGTATTAGTCGGTAGTGCAAATGAGATTTGTAAAGGAGAATACAAAATGCTTGAAAGAAAAGCAGAAATTCATAGAAAAACGAATGAAACAGATATTAAAATGTCTCTCAATTTATATGGTTCAGGCATATCTCATATAAAAACAGGCATTGGATTCTTTGACCATATGTTAACCCATATTTCAAAACATGGATTTATAGATTTGAATGTTGATGTCAAAGGAGATTTAGAAGTAGATTGTCATCATACTGTAGAAGATACAGGGATTGTCCTGGGTCAGTGTATTGCCAAAGCTCTGGGAGATAAAAAAGGTATCAAAAGATACGGTTCTATGATTTTGCCCATGGAAGATGCTTTGGTGCTCTGTGCTATAGATATTTCTGGCCGACCGTATCTCGGGTTTGATGCAGAATTTAGTGTAGACAAAGTTGGAACAATGGATACGGAAATGGTGGAAGAATTTTTTAGAGCAGTATGTATCCATGGAGGACTAAATGTTCATATAAAAGTTTTAAGCGGAAAGAACAATCATCATATCATTGAAGCGATGTTTAAAGCATTCGGAAAGGCATTGGATGAAGCCACACAGTTAGATGATAGAATTGAGGGCGTACTTTCAACCAAAGGCATCTTGGAGGTATGATATGAGTATTGCAATTATTGATTATGGCATGGGAAATCTTAGAAGTGTCCAAAAAGCTTTTGAATTTTTAGGATATGAAGCTTGGGTTACAGACAATAAAGGAGAAATCCGGCAGGCAGACAAAGTTGTCCTTCCAGGAGTGGGAGCATTTCGGGATGCCATTAAGACTTTAAAAGAAAAGAAATTAGATGAAGAGATTTATAAGGCAGTCGAAGAAGGTAAACCCTTTTTAGGGATTTGTTTGGGGATGCAGTTGGTTTTTGAAAAAAGTTATGAATACGGTGAGCATGAAGGATTGGGGTTATTAAAAGGAAATATTGTAAGACTTCCTAATACTGTAAAAGTTCCTCATATGGGCTGGAATTCTTTAAAGATTAAAAAGGAAGCGCCTTTATTTGAGGGATTACCTGAAGCGCCATATGTTTATTTTGTACATTCTTATTATTTGGAAACAGATGCTCCCATTGTATCGGCAACAACCTTCTATGGAAAAGAAATTCAAGTGGCCGCTCAGAACAAAAATATATATGTCACCCAATTTCACCCCGAAAAAAGCGGAGACATTGGCCTTAAGATATTAAAGAACTTTGGAGGACTAAAACATGAGAATTTATCCGGCAATTGATATAAAAGGTGGGAAATGTGTCAGATTGTCTCAAGGACGTTTTGACAATGTAACGGTATACAGTGACAATCCCGTTGAAGTAGCCAAACAATGGGTAAAAGAAGGGGCGACCTTTATTCATATCGTGGATTTAGACGGAGCAGTATCAGGTGAACAGCCAAATAAACATGTTATCCAGGAAATTGTGCAGACTGTCAAAATTCCTATTCAAACAGGAGGTGGGATTAGAACCCTGGATTCTATTAGGGATAGACTGGCTGTAGGGGTTAATAGAGTTATTATTGGAACGGCAGCGGTTAAAAATCCCGATTTGGTAAGGGAAGCGATTAAAACTTTTGGTTCTGACAGAATTGTGATTGGAATCGATGCTAAAGAAGGCAGAGTAGCTGTAGAAGGATGGGAAGAATTAAGTGATTTATCAGCAGTAGATCTATGCCTTCAAATGAAAGAAATAGGGGTTAAGACGATTGTTTATACAGATATCTCTAAGGATGGTATGCTCTGTGGGGTCAATATTGAAGCCACAAAAGAACTCATTACTAAAACGAACATGGATATTATTGCTTCCGGGGGGGTAGCTTCTTTAGAGGATTTAGAAGAAGTAAACAAGATTGGTGCGGAAGGCGTTATTATTGGAAAGGCACTTTATCAGGGCAGTGTAGATTTAGCCCATGCGATTAAGCGATTTGAAGCGAGGTGAAACCATGCATACAAAGCGAATCATTCCTTGCTTAGACGTTAACAATGGAAGAGTTGTAAAGGGAGTTAATTTTGTTAATTTGATAGACGCAGGGGATCCTGTTGAAATTGCTTCTGCCTATAATGAAGCGATGGCCGATGAAATTGTATTTTTGGATATTACGGCTTCATCAGATGACAGAAGAATTATGATAGATGTAGTTGCAAAAACAGCAGAAAAAGTTTTTATACCTCTTACCGTTGGAGGTGGTATCAGAAGTATAGAAGATTTTAGAAATATTTTGAGTGCTGGAGCGGATAAAATCTCTGTAAACTCTGCTGCCTTAAAGCGCCCGGAACTTATTACAGAAGCAGCAGAGCGTTTTGGCAGTCAATGTGTTGTTGTGGCAATAGACGCTAAGAGAAGAATGGACGGCATAGGTTGGGAGGTTTATTTAAACGGAGGTCGTGCCAATACCGGCAAGGATGCTGTAGAGTGGGCAATAGAAGCAGAAAAAAGAGGAGCTGGAGAAATCCTACTGACAAGCATGGATTGTGACGGAACAAAAGCAGGATATGATTTAGAACTTACGAAAACTATTTCTGAAGCTGTTTCTATTCCTGTTATTGCCTCGGGGGGAGCAGGAAATATGGAACATTTTTACGAAGCATTAACAGAAGGAGGCGCTGATGCGGCTCTGGCTGCTTCTTTGTTTCACTTTAAAGAAATGGAAATAAAAGATTTAAAAGAGTATCTTAAGACTAAAGGTGTGCCGGTAAGAATATAATTGATATTCAAAGGATAGGAGGACGGAAAGATATGGAGATCTTCAACGAAATAAAATTTGATTCGCAGGGGTTAATACCTGCAATCACTCAAGATATACATACAAAAGAAGTATTAATGGTAGCTTATATGAATAAAGAAGCACTTCAAAAAACTTTAGAGACCGGGAATACTCACTATTACAGCCGAAGTAGGCAAAAATTATGGCTTAAAGGAGAAACTTCCGGACATTTTCAAAAAGTGAAGGAAATTTCTTTTGATTGCGATTTAGATGCGATTCTTATTCAAGTAGAACAGGTTGGATCAGCATGTCATACAGGACATTATTCTTGTTTTTATCGTTTACTTAAAAATAATGAGTTAATCAAAAAAGAAACAAGTCCTACAGATTATGATAAATTTGAAGTATTACAACAAGTATATGATGTAATCGCAGATAGAAGAAAAAATCCCAAAGAGGGATCATATACAAATTATCTTTTTGACAAAGGCATTGATAAAATGTTAAAGAAGGTTGGAGAAGAATCTGCTGAGGTTATCATTGCTTCAAAAAACAATGATAAAGCGGAAATCACATATGAAATGTCGGATCTTTTATATCATTTAATGGTTGTGATGGTACAGACAGGGGTTCAATGGGAAGATTTGTGTAATGAATTAATGAAGAGAAGATAAAAAGTGGGAAATTATTAAGAATAAATATTTATAGCCATTCTGGTACAAAATAATCCATATGAGAAAAAGATTTATTATTTATGGATTAGCTGGATGGTGTATGGAAATTATATGGACAGGACTAGGGTCACTACTCAATGGCAGTATCATTTTAGAGGGCGGGACATATATTTGGATGTTTCCAATATACGGATTGGCCATTTTTTTAGAACCTATTCATGATAAAATTAGAGATTGGCCGGTTATTTTTCGAGGAGGTGTCTACGCCGTTTTAATTTTTTTGATTGAATATTTAACCGGTTGGACTTTACAAAGGCTTATTGGAGTTTGTCCCTGGGACTACAGTGGAACACCTTATTCAATAAACGGTTTTATTCGTTTAGATTATGCACCGGTATGGTTTGGAGCAGGGCTAATATTTGAAAAGCTTCATGATTTATTAATGAATATTGGTTTGACAAGAACATAAGAATAAATTTTAAGCACTATTCTTTAGGAAGCATGATTCCTTAGGAAAGTGCTTTTTTATTGCATAGGAAATTCAATCTGATTTCCTATGCAATAAAAAGCCCTTCGAATCTGAATACACACTCGCGCGTATGGGATTTTGTCGGCTTTGCCTACCGCGCTCGGTGTGAGAGTTTAGTAATTGAAACTCTTTTTTGATTCATAAAAATTAAGAATGATGAACAGAATAAAATAAAGGAATGTTAAAAAAGAAAGAAGGGCATAAATGATTTCTAAAGTATTTATTGGTCTTCCTGCATACAATGAGGAAAGAGCACTGCCGGTTGTATTGGATAAAATTCACTATGTAAAAGAATCCATTGGGAATCCTTTAGAAGTGATTGTGATTAATGATGGCAGTACAGATGCAACTAGGAAAATTTTAGAGGAATACAGTAGCCAATACGATTATATACATTATATGAATCATGCTGCCAATCAAGGATTGGGCGCCGCCATTAATACCTTGTTTCAAACCGTTATAAAGTATGCCGAAGATGAAGATTTTCTGGTTACAATGGATGCAGATAACACCCATAATCCATTACATATTATAGATATGATTAAAAAAATGAACGAAGAAAAATTAGATCTTCTTATTGCCTCTCGTTTTGTAGAAGGTGGGAAGGAGATAGGGGTACCTATTCTAAGAAAACTTTATAGCAGGGGAGCAAAATACTTTTTTAAACTTTTTTTCAACATTAAAAACATAAATGATTATTCTTCTGGTTTTAGAGTATATCGTATTGGTTATTTGCGTCAATCAATGGCTATTTATCAAAATAAATTAATTACGACTAATGGATTTGACTGTATGGCAGAAATTTTAGCCCGTTTTAGTAAAATCGGTATTAAAGCGGCAGAATATCCTCTTAGGCTTGAGTATCATTTGAAAGACAGCCAAAGCAAAATGAATGTTGCAGAAACCATTAGAGGGTATTTTGATTTATTGAGAAGGGTACGGAAGCCAAGTTTAAGAAAAGCAGGTCAAAGGTAAAATGTAACTGTACATTTGGGAGGACATTATGAAAAATATATCTATTGCATTATTGTCCGTTTTATTGGGAGCGATTGGTCAGGTCATATTAAAAATTGGGGCAAATAAATTAGGAGAATTATCTTTGTCTTTCAATACACTATATAAAGATATAGTCAGTGTTATTAAAATACCCCAAATTATATTGGGAATCATATTTTTTTCAATTAGTTTTCTATTGTGGATTCAGGTGCTTACAAAAAATGAATTAAGCAATAGTTATCCCTTGGTGAGCTTAAGTTATATATTGATTATGATTATGTCTGTTTTTCTATTTCAAGAAGAAATGACGGTACGTAAAATTCTCGGAACAGGTTTAATCGTTTTGGGGGTTTGGATTATTTATGTCTAAGTTTAGAGGAATTTTAATTACGTTGATTATCTTTTTCTTTATTTTTAGCTTAAGAATTCCATGTATCAATCAATCACCTTATGAACAAGGAGAGCGATGGAGACAATCCGATACAGAATCCATTGCACGTAATTTTATAGAGCATAAGTTTAATATTTTTTATCCACAATTTAATTATGATGGACCGATGCCGAACTATGTTCAGTTAGAATTTCAAATCACAACATATCTTATAGCAATTTTGTATAAATTTTTTGGTTACAAATATGTATTGGCCAGAATCGTTCCAATTTCTTTTTTTATGGGATCATGTGTTTTTTTATACTTAATTGCAAGAAGATACTATTCTATAGAACAATCCAGGATTGCTCTTCTCCTATACGGAATATTCCCTATTAACATCTTTTTCTCTCGTGCAATTATGCCTGAATCCTCGGCATTATTTTTTTATTTAGGTGCTTTTTATTTCTTTTCAAGATGGATTGACAATACAGAAGTCAAATCTATCTTGCTCTCTTCTATATTTACTGCCTTAGCGATTTCTCAAAAGATACCTACGATTTTTATTGGTATACCTATGTTGGCAATGGCTCTGCAAAAATATAAAATTAAGATTTTTAAGGTTTGGGAATTATATTGTTTTGGAATCATTTCGCTTGGTGCACCTTTTTTGTATTTTAGATGGATAAAAAGTGTGGCTGAGTTTAAATTTGTAAATGATATTGCCCAAAAGCATATCTTTACAAGAATTTTTCAGGACTTTTTAACCCGAGAAGCCACTCTTTTTTTTCAGGATAAACTTCCTCAAGGCTATACTTTACAATTATTATGTTTTTCTTTAATAGGATTATTTTTAATTCAATGGAAAAAAGAATGGCCTATTGGAATTTGGTTGGGGGCAATGATTCTGGAATTAATGTTGATTGTTGCAGTGATTCGTTTATATTATTATTTAATTTTTATTGGTCCACTGATTGCCCTAATGGCATCTAAACCTTTAAATATTCTTTGGAGACATAAATATGGAGGGGTATGGATTACCTTAATAATGATATGGATAGGGTACTCAGCTTACATAAGTTTGGTACCATTTTATGTTGAAAAAACGGAATTAATTCAACAAGCCAATATGGTTAAAAGATATACAAAAAAAGAAGATTTAATTGTCGTAGGAACACCAGACCCTGCACTGTTGAATGCTTGTGAGAGAAAAGGCTGGAGAGCAAATATAAAGTATTACGATTATATTCCTAAAGAGCCTGTAGAAGAGATAGAGTATTTTATTAAGCATGGAGCAAAATATTTTGTTCCTATGAAAGGCTGGATAGCAAATGATAACGGCGAATATAAAGAATACTTGAATAAAAATTTTCCAAAAATCGTAGACGAAGAAGGTTATTATATCTATCGTTTGCAATAGTATATTAAAGGTGTAGAATGTTTTCTGCTTTTAATGTGGTTATTTTTCCTATACAATATCATTGAGTATTATTAAAAGTTTTTTGTTGGTTAGGATATTTATTGATCTTCAATCATATTAATAGTAAAGATGATTTTAAGAAGGTGAACGGTAGTGGACGTCAATAAATTGGAGCAATTGCTCAGTCAACCGGAAGGCTTTAAACTGGATTTTAAAGAGAAGTTTCAACTTGATACAGAATCAGACAAAAAGGAATTTGTAAAGGATGTTTGCGCCATTGCCAATACCAATGGAGGAAGGGGATACATTGTTTATGGAGTTAAAGATAAATCAAAAGAAATCGTTGGCGTAGACTTAGAACCTTTTAATGAAGAAAGGATCCAGCAGATCATATGTAATCGCTGCGATCCTCCTGTTCCAATAAGAGTAGATGTTATTCGCTATAAACAAAAAAATATTGCAGTCATCACGATTTTTAAAAGTGATCAACGGCCTCATCAGGTAAGGCAGACGGGAACTTTTTATATCCGTAGAGGTTCAACAACGGATATTGCAAGAAGACATGAGATTGCAAATATGCTTCAAGAAAATGGATTAGCAAGTTCGGAGCAGATTATTTGCAGGAAAGTTCCACTGAGTGCACTGGATGATGGTCTTATAAAAAAGCACATTTTAGGAAATGGCGTAATTCCTGAAGAAAATCAGCAGATTTTGTTAGAAGGTTTGGGTATAATTGGGAAAGAATCTGAAAGATCTACATACCATCCCACTATGGGAGGACTCCTTTTATTTGGAAAATGCCCTCAAGATTATTTGCCCCATACGGGCATAAAAATAGAATACAATGGACAAGGGTATGCTGTCAGAGGCAATATACTGAAAATGCTGGATAGATCAGAAGAACTTATTGCATCTTTTTTTAAAAATTCTTCTTATCCAGTTCAATCGATTTATGATGCTTTATGCAATGCAGTAGTTCATAGGGATTACTGGGATATGACAAGAGAAATCGTAGTCACAATAGACAGGTATAAGATAGAAATATCTAATCCAGGATCTATTTGGATTGGAGGAAGTATTAAAAAGTTAATGGAGGATCAAAATCCACCCAGGAGAAATCCTTGGCTTTATCAAAGATTGCTTCTAATAGATCAAAAGGAACGCTTTCTTAAATATGGATTAGGAATGAAAAGAATTAAAAAACCTTTTAAAAATGTGGAAAAGGTAAAAATTTTTAATTTTCCTAATAAGAACTTATTTAAGATAGTTCTTCCAGGAGAAAGTTACTTTTGAACTCCACAAAATTCCTTTCATCTGATATAATATTATTTAAAATAAAAAAATTTTAAATTTAAGTTTTCATTTGCAAATGGAGGAAAGTGTATGAAATTGAGAGAAGTAAAAGAGATTCTCAATGCAGAAGTT
>JAAYMW010000175.1 GCA_012521175.1 Candidatus Epulonipiscium sp. | reverse complement strand
TTAAAAGGTGGGATTGATTATGAACGATGAAAATTGTGTAATATTTAAGGGAACAAAAGATGGATTAGTTGTTTTATTAAGTCCTGAAATAGATTTTGCTACTTTAAAGAAATATTTAAGAAAAAAGACTCAAGATGCAAAAAAATTTTTTCAAGGCGCAAAAGTTAGTCTTATGTTTAAGGGAAGAGATTTAAATGAAGAAGAGCAGTACGAACTGTTAAAGATTATTTCTGAACAAACACAGCTAAACATAAGCTTTTTACATGACGATGATATTATAAAAGACATAGATAAAATAAAAGATAATTCTTTGACAGATACGGAGAGCTATTCTGTATCCAATCATATAGAAATTGATAAAACGCAATATTATAAAGGCACAATTCGTTCAGGTCAAAAGATTGAATTTGAAGGTAGCGTGGTAGTTATTGGAGATGTTAATCCTGGAGGCGAAATTATAGCTGGAGGAAATATCATTATATTAGGCTCTTTAAAAGGAATTGTTCATGCAGGAAGCAGGGGAAGTTCAAAGGCTTTTGTTGCCGCTTTAAATATGAGACCTATGCAACTTCATATAGGAAATGTCATTGCCAGATCTCCTGATCAAGGGAATTTTAAAGATCATTCACAGGTATTGCCACAAATAGCATATTTATATGAAAATAATATTTATATTGAGCCTATAGATTACAAGGTCTTAGAGAATTTGTAAAATTTAACCATATATTGATGATTTTTGTAATACAAAAAATGGTGCATTTTCTTTGAATATCTGTTAAAATATGAATATATAGATTATGTTTTGCTAGCAAGGGGGAAATTTCATGAGTGAGGTTATTGTAGTAACGTCTGGAAAAGGAGGCGTTGGTAAAACCACTACAACAGCCAATATTGGATCTGGTCTTGCATTAAAAGGTTATAAAGTAGTATTACTTGATGCTGATATCGGTCTTAGAAATTTGGATGTTGTTATGGGTTTGGAAAATCGAATTGTTTATGATTTAGTAGATGTAGTTGAGGGACATTGCCGTATAAAACAAGCTCTAATTAAGGATAAGCGTTATTCCAGCTTATACTTACTTCCAGCTGCGCAAACAAGAGATAAAAATGCAGTAAGCCCTGAACAGATGCAAAAATTATGTGATCAATTAAGAGAGGATTTTGATTATATAATTATTGATTGTCCAGCAGGAATTGAACAAGGATTTAAAAATGCAATTGCCGGAGCAGATCGTGGAATTGTAGTAACAACTCCTGAAGTTTCTGCTGTTCGTGATGCTGACCGTATTATTGGATTACTGGAAGCAAGCGAATTAAGAAATCCTAGCTTGATTTTAAATCGTATTCGTATGAATATGGTTAAACGCGGAGATATGATGGCAATGGAAGATGTAGTTGATATTTTAGCTATTGATTTACTCGGGGTTGTTCCAGATGATGAAAACATTGTTGTATCTACCAACAGAGGAGAACCGGTAGTGTCAGACCCATCTTCTTTAGCGGGACAAGCTTTTAGAAATATCGTTGAACGCATTATAGGAAATGATGTTCCTTTAATGAATTTAGATGTGAATGACGGCTTTATGGGAAAATTAAAGAAGCTATTTGGAATAGGCAATTAAAGGATGTGAATTTGCATGGAATTATTAAACTTATTTAATCGAAAACCTAGTTCTGGGAATGTTGCTAAAGACAGGTTAAAACTTTTACTGATTCATGATCGTATTAATTGCTCTTCTGAACTCCTGGAAATGATGAAAACCGATATCATTAGAGTGATATCTAAATACATGGATATTGATGAGACGGAATTAGATATTCAGATCGGACAAACAAAATCAGAGGAAAGCAATGGCACTGTTCCCGTTTTATATGCAAATATTCCTATCAAAAATATGCGTAAAGCAGGAAATCAATGAATTAAGCAGGATAAGAATCCTGCTTAATTCATTATAAAAGGGAATTAGAAATGATTTCCAAAGAACAATTAAAGTCGTTTGATGTAATCATTGTTTTATTAGTTACTACTTTGGTAGGAATAGGCATTATAGCTATTAGCAGTGCTCAGCATGTAAATTCGGGAGCCGATCCCATCTATGTCCGAAGACAAATTCTATTTTTTATAATTGGTTTAGTACTGATGCTTATTTCTGCACTTATCGATTATCATGTACTAGGCGAATTATATATTTTGGCATATATAGCAGGTCTTGCACTTCTATTTGCAGTGCTTTTTCTGGGAGATGGTGCAAAAGGCGCTGTTAGATGGCTAGAAATTGGACCAATAAGGATTCAACCCTCTGAATTTGCTAAAATCATCATTATTTTATTTATGGCAAAATTAATTGATAGTAAAAAGGATAGAATCAATAAACTGTCTACATTATTTTTGTTAGTCGTTTTATTAATCATACCGGTCGCAATGATTTTAAAGCAACCAGATTTATCAACAAGTCTTGTTTTTGTAGCTATTTTTTTAGTATTATTATATATAGGGGGAATTAGTTATAGGCATATTACTATAACTTTCCTTATTGCGGTTCCTCTTTTTGTAATCAGTTTGCTCTATATTCAGAATCCAAATCAAAAGCTATTAAAAGATTATCAAAGAGACAGAATTATGGCAATGATTCATAGAGATAAAGAAGAATACTCAGATGATTATTTTCAAACAAAGCAGTCCATACATGCAATAGGTTCAGGTCAGCTTTATGGTAAAGGATTATATAAAGGGACCTTAAATCAATTAAGTTATTTGCCCGAACCTCATACAGATTTTATTTTTTCAGTAATAGGCGAAGAATTTGGATTTGTTGGATGTATGTCTGTTGTAGGATTGATTTTAATGATTATATTAAGAGGAATTTGGATTGCAAAAGATGCAAAGGATCTCCTAGGCAAATTACTCATTGTAGGAGTTGTTACTATGATAGGATTTCAAGCATTTGTCAACATAGGTGTAGTAACTGGTCTCCTTCCTAATACAGGCATTCCGTTGCCTTTTGTTAGTGCCGGTGGAAGCTCACTTTGGTCTAATATGATTGGAATAGGATTAATATTAAATGTAGGTATGAGAAGAAAGAAGTCGTTTTTTTAGGAGGAAAGATTATGAATATAGGATTGGTTGCTCACGATGCAAAAAAGAAATTAATGGAAAATTTTGCGATTGCATATCGCCATATTTTAAGTAAGCATAATATTTACGCAACTGGAACTACAGGAAGATTGGTGGAACAGGCAGCTAATTTAACTGTGCATAAATATCTTGCTGGGCATTTGGGAGGAGAGCAACAGTTAGGAACCCAAATTGCCCATAATCAAATCGATATGGTGATTTTTTTAAGAGACCCTGTATCACAGAAACATCATGAGCCGGATGTCGGTGCTTTGATCAGATTGTGTGATATTCATAACATCCCTATTGCAACGAATTTAGCCACTGCAGAACTCCTCATTAAAGCTTTAGAACGAGGCGATTTGGAGTGGAGAGATATTGTACGATAAAAGACTTTTCAAAAGTCTTTTTTTGTGTCCCGATCTCGCATAAAAAAGTAATGGTGATAATATACTTTATTGTATCGTATTTTAATATGTTAATTGCCATGAAAGATAAAATGTTGGCGGGGAGGGGCCTTTATGGAAAAACGAAAAAGAAACTCACGAAGTAATATACGAAGGCGATTTCGAAATCAAAAAAGCAATACAAGAGAGTTGGTCATGAATTTACTATTAAAACAACTTGGAGTAAGCATTTTTATATTTTTATTGATTATTATTCTTCAATTTATTCCATTAAAAAGTGCTGAAATGTTAGTACAGAATATTAATTTTATGATATGTTATAATATGTCCTGGGATGAAGCTATTGAAACAGTTAAGAATACTGCTGTCCAAATTCCAGGAGTAAAGAATTGGATAGAAAAAGAAACATCTAATGATGATGAAGAAAAAGAGTTTTATGATTCAGAACAAGAGAACGAAGAAGTGCCTACAATGCATTTGGAGGATTCTTATCAAGAAGAAACTGAAGTGTCTAATCAAGAGAATGAAATAAATCCTGAAGATATATTTATATTGGAACCAGATTTGGGGGAGCTGGAAGAAACAACGACTCCATAGATACTTATCCTTTAAGTAAAGAAACATGGATTAACCCTGTTGATGGTATTATAACATCACGTTTTGGATATAGAATGAATCCTGTACTTAACAGGAAAGAATTTCATGAGGGCATAGATATCGGTGCAGAGAAAGAGAAGAAAATAGTTGCTGTAAAAACTGGTACAGTGTTGTTGGTAAAATATTCTCTTACTTACGGAAATATTTTAAAATATGAAGTAGAGGACGGATATGTTATTACTTATGCACATTGTAATGAGATTTATGTAGAAGAGGGAGAAAAAATTAAACAAGGGCAAGTTATTGCATCTGTTGGAGATACGGGAATGGTTACTGGTCCTCATCTACATTATGGCATATCGAAAAAAGGTAAGTTCATAGACCCGACAAATTATACGAACTTACCCATATTAAAAGAGGCTTTAGAATAATCAAGTTATAAATAGTAACTATTTATAATTTGATTATTTTTGTTTATTAATGTATTATAAATTTGAAAAAAACTGATGGAGGAAAATGAATGACAACTTTAAGAGTTAAAGATGATTTGTTACTGCAAGTAGAAAAACCTGCACGATATATTGGAAACGAAGTCAATTCAGTAAAAAAAGATATTAATAAAATAGACATTAGATTTGCCTTTTGCTTTCCGGATGTATATGAAGTAGGAATGTCTCATCTTGGAATGCAGATATTATATTATTATTTAAATCAGAGAGAAGATACTTATTGTGAAAGAGTATTTGCGCCATGGTTGGATATGGAGCAAAAGATGAGGGACAATAATATTCCTTTATTTGCTTTAGAGTCCCAGGAAGATGTCAAGAATTTTGATTTTTTAGGCTTTACACTTCAATATGAAATGTGTTATACGAATGTTATTAATCTCATTGATTTAGCAGGGATACCCATATGGAGTAAAGACAGAAATGAGGAAGATCCAATTATTTGTGCCGGAGGACCTTGTGCTTATAATCCAGAGCCTTTAGCGCATTTTGTTGACTTTTTCTATATAGGTGAAGGAGAAGCGACTTTAGGCGAAGTTTTTGATATTTATAAAAAACATAAAAAAGAAGGCGGATCAAGAAGAGAATTTTTAGAGAAACTTTTAGATGTAGAGGGAATATATGTCCCTTGTTTTTATGATGTACATTATAAAGCGGATGGAACAATAGAGAGTTTTATTCCTAATCATCCAAGGGCAAAATCTAAGATTCACAAACAGATTGTAAAAGATTTAGATAAGACTTATTATCCCACTCATGCGATCATGCCATGGATTCAGACTGTTCATGATCGAGTGGTTTTAGAGGTTTTCAGAGGATGTATTCGTGGCTGTCGATTTTGCCACGCCGGCATTGTTTATCGTCCGGTACGGGAAAAATCCAAGGAAGTACTTATGAAACAAGCCTCTCTTTTATTAAAAAATACAGGGTATGAAGAGATTTCTCTGGCATCTTTAAGTACCAGTGATTATAGTGAACTCGAAAAATTTTCAGAGGAACTTTTAGAAGTATGCAGGGAATCAAAAATAAATATTTCATTGCCTTCTTTAAGAATAGATGAATTTTCTTTGGATTTAATGGGTAAAGTACAAGAAGTTCGAAAAAGCAGTTTAACTTTTGCACCGGAAGCAGGAACTCAAAGACTTAGAGATGTAATCAATAAAGGAATTAATGAAGAAGATATACTAAGTGGTTCCAGAAGAGCTTTTGAAGGGGGTTGGGACCGGGTTAAGCTTTATTTTATGATTGGTCTTCCGACAGAAACCGAAGAAGATATTGAAGGGATAGCAGATTTGGCTAGTAAAATTGTAGATGTCTTTTATGAGATTCCAAAAGAAAACAGAGCTAAAGCCGTAAAGGTTGTTGTGAGTTCGTCTTGCTTTGTGCCAAAGCCATTTACGCCTTTTCAATGGGAACCACAGAATACGTATCAGGAATTTATGGACAAGCAATATTTTCTAAAGGGAAAAATTAAAAGAAAGCAAATACAATACAATTATCATGATGCGATCGTTAGCTCTTTGGAAGGAATGATTGCAAGAGGCGACAGAAAAGTTGGAGATGTTTTATATGCTGCATGGAAATCAGGATGCAGGTTTGACGGATGGAGCGAACATTTTGATTTTGAGAAATGGGAACAAGCATTTAAAGATACGGGAATAAATCCTGCATTTTATGCCAACAGAAGAAGAGCATATGATGAGATTCTGCCTTGGGATCATATATCTGTTGGAGTTACAAAAGCTTTTCTTAAAAGGGAACATGAAAAGGCTATGAAAGGAGAAGTCACTCCTAACTGTAGACAGCATTGTGAGAATTGTGGCGCGAAACGATTTAACGGGGGTATTTGTTATGAAAGTTAGACTTAAATTTACTAAAATAGGGCATATGAAATTCCTTGGACATTTAGATTTACAAAGATTATTTCAAAGATGTATTAGAAGGGCTGATTTGCCAATTGAATACTCAAAAGGTTTTAACCCCCATCAACATTTATATTTCGCACTTCCGCTTCCTCTTGGAGCAACCAGTGAAGGAGAATATTTAGATATGAATTTAACCAGTGGGGTAGAGCCACAAGAAATTAAGAACAGTCTTAATGCATTTCTTCCTGAGGGTATTACAGTTCAAGATGTTTATATTCTAAGCAATGACAGTCTTGTAGGTATGGCTGCAGTAGATGCTGCAGAATACAGGATTTCCATTGACAAAGAAACTGTGCCATCCAATTTTATGGATGCAGTAAACAATTTTTTTAATCAAAAAGAAATCTTAGCTGAAAAACGCGGGAAAAAAGGAATTAAAGAAATAAGTATTAAAGAAATGATTTATAAATACACGTTAGATGAAAATGATAAACAGTGGATGATTTATTTAGTATTAGCGGCCGGAAGTAAGGCCAATTTAAAGCCTGAAACGGTAATTGAGCAGCTTTACAAAAATAATGGATGGGAATATAAAGATTATAGGATACACATTCATAGAATTAATATATTTTCAAGAATTAATAATGAATTTTTACCTTTGTCAGATTGAATAAATGGGGTGAATAAATATTATGCCCACAGATATTATTGTAGAAGCTGGTGTTAACCAAACCCGTATAGGCGTAGTGGAAGAGCAAAATCTTGTAGAACTTTATATTGATATAGAAAATCAACAGAAAATAGTAGGAAATATATATAGAGGAATTGTGAAAAAAATACTTCCAGGTATTCAAGCTGCTTTCGTTGACATAGGTTTAAAGAAGAATGGATTTATTTATCTTAAGGAATTGGAAGAAACGCTGTCTAAAAACGGTAGCACGAAAAAATTAAAAGAAGGAGATCATATTACTGTACAAATAGAAAAAGAAGCCATGGGAACAAAAGGGCCTAAATTAACTTCCCATATTAGTATTCCCGGGAAGTATATTGTACTGATTCCCAGGGAAAACTCAATCGGAATCTCTAAAAAGATTGAAAACGAAGAAGAAAGAAGCAGACTTAAAAATATTTTTGAAAAATACAAACCTGAAAATTGTGGGATTATTGTTCGAACCGAGTGCGAGGGGAAAGAAGAAGAAGAAATTATCAGGGAAATTCAGTTTTTAACAATGATATGGGAGTCCATAGAAAAAAAGGAGCAATACGTCACTGCTCCCGTACTATTGTATAAAGAAGTTTCAACTGCACTTAAAATTGCCAGAGATTTGTTATCTTCAAACATAAGACATTATATTGTAAATGATAAGAATTTATATCATGAAGTTAGAAATTTTGTTGATGCGGTTTCGCCGCATTTAACAGAAAAGATTCAGTATATGGAAGAAGAGTATTTATTTCAGTATTTCTTAGTAGAGTCTCAGATAGAAAAGGCGCTTCAACGACATATTTGGTTAAAAAGTGGTGGAATGATTATTATAGACCATACGGAAGCATTAACGGTTATAGATGTTAATACAGCAAAATTCGTTGGCAAGAAAAATATGGAGAAAACCATTCTTAAAACGAATATTGAAGCAGCAGAAGAAATAGCCAGACAAATTCGCCTTAGAAATATTGGAGGAATCATTATTATTGATTTTATTGATATGAAAGATGAAGAACATAAAAATACTGTTTTAAATATTCTCACGCAAGAATTAAAAAAGGA
>JAAYMW010000174.1 GCA_012521175.1 Candidatus Epulonipiscium sp. | reverse complement strand
CTGCGATCTCGTTCATAGATTCAATACTATCTGAAATATGTTTTGTTTCAGTGGCAAGAGAATCATACTGATTTGTAATATCTGCTAATTGAGAGACATTATTCATATAAGAAGGTGCTTGCTGATTTAAAAGGGATGAAATAGACTCTGAAGCATCGGATGCCGCAGATATAATATCTTTTAATTCGTCCACACTATTTTTTACAGGATTTAAAGCGTTATCAAATTGAAGAATCAATTCTTTTTGTAGATTTTCATTTTGTTGAGTTGCTTTTTCTTTTTGTTTTTTTCTGAATATTCCCATTATAAACCCTCCCGTAATTTGTTTTGAATTATCACAAATCCCACATGATAATACATAAATTGGAACTTTATGAAAATCTGTGACGATTTATCTACTAATCTTTATTATAAATCATATAATATAGAAAGAAAAGGAGAAATTTTTTGTTACTTGTAACAATTAAGAACGAATGAATAAAAAGGCAATTATCTCTTGGTATGAAGTAGAATAAGGGGTATAATAGTAAGTGACATAACTTAGCTGGGAGAGATGAAAATGTATAGCAGATTTAAACACAGTTTAGCATTTATATTGATACTAAGCACCCTATTTGCATTAACAGGTTGCACAAACAATGATAAGATGCCCCAAGAAGAACAAAAAATGGATGAAAGAGTTGAGATACCGGATATTACTGAGCAAGAACTAAAAGAAGATGAGGACATTAACGAAGAGAAAGAAGAAATTGTTGAGATAGATTACCAAAAAGTAAGACCCAATGAATTAGGGCATATCATGATTATTATGTATCATGGGATTGTAGAAAGCGATCCGCCAAGCCCGTATCAAAGAACAGTGGAAGGGCTTAAAGAAGATTTAGAATATCTCTATGAAAATGGCTACAGGCCTATCTCCATGAGGGATTACATAGACAATAATATTTCTGTAGAAGCAGGGTACACTCCTGTTGTACTGACTTTTGATGATGGTATCCGTTCAAGTTTTTCACTGATAGAAGAAAACGGCGAATTTAAGCCCACGCCTGATAGTGCTGTAGATATTATGAATAAATTTTACGAAGAACATCCTGACTTTGGAAGACATGCGATATTTTATATCAATGGAGACAATGATCCCTTTGCAGGAGCAGGAACGTTTAAAGAAAGGGTAGAGTATTTAATCAATAACGGTTACGAAGTATCCAACCACACCTATTCCCATGCCCATTTATCGGAGTTGGAGGAAGAAGGAATACAAGAGCAGATAGGAAAAGTGGATCAGATGATTAAAGAAGCCCTGCCCGGATACACAGTAGATTCCTTCTCCTATCCGTTCGGAGAAAGACCTAAGGAAGAATTAAGGCACTTAGTTGAAAAAGGAATTTATAACGGCAAAGAATACAGCTACAAGATAGGGCTTAGGGAAGGTCCCAGTGGACCATTTGTTCCAATAAATCATATTCAATTTGATCCCTTTAATGTTCCAAGAGTTAGAGGATCCAGGGGAGAAGAAGGGGATTTAGGCTGGTATTTGGAGTATTATGAAAAACATCCGGAGTATAGATATATTTCTGATGGGAACCCTAATCGCATTGCGGTTCCTAAGAGTCAGGAAGAAAATGTTAATAAGGATAGTTTAGGGGATAAAGAATTATATGTATATGAAATAGAAGAGTAAAAGAAGCTGGAAACAGCTTCTTTTGTATAAAAGTAATTGTGGAGGAATGAGAGTGAGTATTAGATACATATTCGGCCGTTCAGGTACAGGAAAAACCCGTTTTATCTATAATGATATCAAACAAAAAATCAGAGAGAAATCTGGGAAACCCTTGATACTCATCGTACCAGAACAATTTAATTTCCAGGCTCATAAAGATTTAATTAAAGTCTTAGATGAAAAAGGAATAATGGATGTTGAGATTCTTAGCTTCCAGAGATTAGCCCACAGGGTGTTTGAAGAAGTGGGAGGGCCTCATGAGAAGCTTTTAGGGGATTTAGGCAGAAACATGGTCCTTAGAAAAGTGATTGACGGGATGGAAGAAAAACTTCAGATTCTTAACAAATCCGTTAAACAACCGGGCTTTATGCAGACACTGGGGAACATTATTTCCGAATTTCAGCAGTATGATATTGCTCCAGAAACCTTGTCAGAAAGCAAAGATAACGTAAAAAGCACTATTTTAAAAGAAAAGCTCAATGATTTATGTTTGGTGTTTCAGGGGTTTAAAAATTATATGAAGGAAAAATATATCACCTCAGAAGAGATACTGGATGTATTGGCAAATAAGATTGAGAGCTGCTCTTTCTTAGAAGGAGCCCATATATGGATTGACGGATTTTATGGTTTTACCCCCCAGCAGTACAGAATTATCTATCAACTGCTAAAAAAGGCGGAAATCATGCATATTTCTCTTACTTTGGACCCTGATGTAGACTTGTTTTTACCCTGTGATGAAGGGGATCCTTTCTGCGAGAGCAGAAGAACTTTTGATAAGCTGAATAAAATTATGGCATTATACAACGTGAAATTAGAAGAACCCGTAAAGCTATTCAATAAAAATAACACTTCTGGTAAAAATGTAGAGCTTATTCACTTAGAAAAAGAATACTTTAATTACCCCTGTAAGCCCTATGAAAAAGAAACGGAATATATAAGATTATACATTGCCACGAATCCCTATAATGAAATAGAACAAGTGGCAAAGAATATCTTAGATTTTGTACAACACAAGGGCTATCGATACAGGGATATTGCAGTGGTTACGGGGGCGATTTCTAAATATCAAAAAATCATAGAGGGCATTTTTAAAGAGTATAATATCCCATATTTTATCGATATGAAACAGGGCATATTATCCCATCCTTTCGTTGAACTCATTCGGGCATCTCTTGAGATCATTATCAATAACTGGTCCTATGAAAGTATGTTTCGATATCTTAAAACCAGATTCACAGGCATTGATGAAGAAGAGATAGACATCTTAGAAAACTATGTTTTAGCTTATGGGATAAAAGGTGTCAATCAATGGACAAAAAAGGACTGGGAGAAGAAGACTTTAGATGATTTAGACGATGTGATTAAAAAGGAATACGAAGAAAGTCTTTTAGAAAGGATCAACCAAACAAGAAAACAAGTGGCAGAACCTCTTTTGGTATTTCACCAAAAATTAAAAAGTAAACAAAAGCAATCGGTCAGAGAGATTACTACTATCCTGTATGAATTCATAGAAGATTTGGGGATAAAAGAACGCCTTCAGGAGCATATCAATCATTTTATGGAGACCAACCAATTGATTTTAGCGAAGCAAAATGTACAAATTTGGGATTTGATTATGGAATTATTGGATAAGCAGGTTGAAATTTTGGGAGACGAAGAAGTAACCATAAAAGAGTATGCAAAAATACTGGATGCAGGACTTGAACAATGCCAAATGGGGCTTGTCCCTCCGGCGCTTGATCAGGTAGTGGTAGCAGACTTGGAAAGATCAAGACTTCCTCATATTAAGGCATTAATCGTCATTGGTATCAATGATGGAATTCTTCCTGCAGCCACTGAAGAACTTGGCATATTCTCCGATGAAGAAAGAGGAGAAATGAGTCAAATGGGCTTAGAGTTAGCTCCTGACGGCAGAAGAAGAGCATTTGAAGAGCAATTCCTTATTTACTCAGGGTTAACAAAGCCGGAACAGTATTTACAGCTTAGTTTTTCTATGGGGGATGAAGAAGGAAAAGCCCTAAGGCCTTCGGTGATTGTTTCAAGAATCAAGAAGATTTTCCCACATATTTATGAAATCAGTGATTTGCAAAATTCAAAGGAAGAGTATATTTCTGCCCCTGTACCTACCTTTCATTATTTAGGGCTGGAATTAAGAGATATCCTCGAAAAAGGAGGGCTTTGCGATACATGGAAGGATGTATACAGCTGGTATTTGTCTCAAGCAGATTGGAAAGACAAAACAAGAATTACAGTGAAAGGCCTCTTTCATACCAACCAGGAAAATTATTTGACAGCTAAAAGCGTAAAAACCTTATATGGAAATAAAATATACTCCAGCGTTTCCAGATTAGAAAAATTCGCTGCTTGTCCTTTTGGATATTTTGTAGAATATGGCTTAAAAGCTAAAGAGAGAAGAATATATCAGCTTCAAACACCGGATTTAGGCAGATTGTTTCACAGTGCCCTGGATATTTTTTCACAGAAACTTCAAACGAGAGGTATTGCGTGGAAGAATTTGGATCAAGACACAAGCAATACTTTAATCGAACAGACGATGGATGAGATTGCTCCAAAACTTGGCCATGAGATTTTATTGAGTACTGCAAGGAATAAGTATTTACTGGTGCGTTTAAAAAGAATTACAAAAAGAGCGGTTTGGGCTCTTACAGAGCATATAAAAAGAGGAAATTTTGAACCTCTGGGGTTTGAAGTCGGGTTTGGCGAACATTACAAGCTTCCTCCAATCGTAGTTGAATTGAAGACGGGAGAAAAGATTATCTTAACAGGAAGAATCGACAGAGTGGATATTCTTGATGAAAACAATAAAGCCTACATAAAAATTATTGATTATAAATCCGGAAATAGAACCTTTAATTTGGCAGATATTTTTTACGGTATTCAGCTACAACTTCTTCTTTATCTGGATGCTTTCTTAGAAAATGGGAAAGAGATACTTCATCAAGAATTATTTCCGGCAGGGGTGTTTTATTTTAGAATAGATGATCCTCTAATTCGTTCAGCGAAAGAAATGTCGGAAGAAGAACTGGAAAAATTGCTGTTAAAGAATTTAAAACTGTCCGGCATGGTACTGGAAGATTTGGATGTAGTTAAAAAAATGGATAATACCTTACAAAGATATTCTGATATTTTGCCGGTTACGCTGACTAAGAATGGATTTGATACGCGTTCATCCACTGCTACCTTAGAAGAATTCAATATCTTAAGAAACTATGTACGCAATATTGTAGCAGAGATTGGAGAAGAAATTTTAAAAGGCAATGTGAAAGTAAGTCCTTATAAAAGTGGAAAGAATACATCTTGCAATTATTGTTTGTATCGATCGGTTTGTCAATTTGACACACTCCTTGAGGATAATCAATATAGAATCCTAAAAAATCTGAAAAAAGAAGACATCTGGCAGCAATTAAAACAAGATAAGTAGATACTAAAGCGATAGAAAAGAGGTATACATATGACAGAAAAATCTTATTATAAAAATCCTTATTTAAGCCAGTGGACTGCAGCAATTCAAGCCATTATCCCTAAGAACGACAAATACCTGTTGGTTCTTGATACAACTTATTTTTATCCGGAAGGAGGGGGACAACCTTCCGACAGAGGTACCATTGATGGCATAGAAGTGTTAGATGTATTTGAAAAAGACGATATGATATTTCATGTAGTGCCTAAGGTTCCAGATAACAAAAAGGTGGACTGTAAAATCGATTTTAACCGCCGTTTTGAGCATATGCAGCAGCATACAGGTGAACATATTCTGGCGGCAACTTTTTATCGCTTGTATAAGGGCGTGAGCAATGCTTTTCACATGGGGGAGGATTATGTATCCATAGATATAAGTCTTTCTGAAGTCACTCCTGATATGGTAAAAGAAGTCGAAGATGCAGTCAATGAAGTCATTTATAGAAATCTTCCCGTAAAAACCTATATGAAAGACTTAGAAGGGGCGAAGCTTTTGCCTCTTAGAAAGCAGCCCAAGGTAGATGAAGACATAAGAATCGTTGAAATTGAAGATGTAGATTTTTGTCCCTGCTGTGGTACCCATGTTGCTTCAACGGGAGAAGTGGGCATCCTTAAGATTTTAAAAATGGAAAAGTCTAAAGGAATGACAAGAATCTATTTCCAATGTGGTAGAAAAGCGCTACAGGATTACAGCAAAAAACATGAAATCATCACTTCTTTATATGAAAAGTTTTCAGCCAACGACAATACCCTTTTAGAAAAAATCGAAAAATATATGGAGGATGTGAAAAAAACTGAAGGGTTGGTAAAAAACCTTCGCCAGGAACTTTCTCTTTGCGAAGCTCAGAAATTAGTTAAAGATGCAAAAAAACTTGTTGTATATGGTTCCTATAAAAACAAAACCCTAAATGACATTATGTTTATCGCAAAACAAGTGTTTCAAATGGGAGAGTATATTTTTATAGGGCTATCCCTGGAAGAGAAAAAATTATTTTTATCCCATAATACGGACTTATTGCTTCACTGCGGAAATCTTTTAAAAGATGTGATGAAAAATTTCAATGCCAGGGGTGGAGGCAGTGCTCTCCAAGCTCAGGCAAGTTTTGGAAGCGAAGAAGAACTTAAAAAATGTGCAGAAAAATTAAATCAAGTTTGCCAAGCATTAGACGATTAATAAGGCAGAATGTGGAGGACTGAGTATGAAGAATATTGTTTTAATAGGAATGCCGGGGTCAGGAAAAAGTACTTTAGGCGTTATTTTGGCGAAAACTTTAAAAATGCCTTTTGTAGATACGGATATCATTATTCAGCAAAATCAAAACAGACTTCTGCAAGAGATTATTGAAGAAGACGGCATAGATGCTTTTCTTTCCATAGAAGAAAAAGCTATCCTGGATTTGGATGTTGAGGGCACTGTCATTGCCACAGGCGGAAGTGTCGTTTTAAAGCCTGAGGGCATGAAATATTTAAAAGAAATTGGCTTTGTTGTATATCTTCAATTACCTTATATGGAAATAGAAAAACGAATCCGCAATATCACCACAAGGGGTATTGTCATGAAGAAAGGACAATCCCTTCTTCAAGTATATGATGAAAGAGTGCCCCTTTACGAAAAGTATGCAGATGCAACGATTAGATGTATGGGAAAAACTATGGAGCAGATTACCGAAGAAGTTAAAGAATTATGGGAGGGTATTAAATAGTGCAGTGGACAAAAGAACAACAAGCAGCAATTGACACACGGGGATGCGACTTGTTGGTTGCTGCTGCAGCAGGTTCAGGGAAAACGGCTGTATTGGTAGAACGTATTGTGAAGATGATTACGGATACCAGTAATCCAACGGATATAGATACTCTTTTAGTTGTAACTTTTACGAATGCTGCTGCAGCGGAAATGAGAGAGCGGCTGGGAGAAGCCATCTCTAAAAAATTAGAAGAAGAGCCCAGGAACATACATCTTCAAAAGCAATTGACGCTTCTTAACCGGGCTTCTATTTCCACAATCCATTCCTTTTGTTTAGAGGTTATCAGGAATCATTTTCATTTACTAGATTTAGACCCTTCGTTTAGAATAGCAGATGAAGCAGAAATGCTTCTCTTAAAAAATGACTTAATAGAAGCGCTTTTTGAAGAGTTTTATGAAAAAGAAGACGAGGGCTTTCACGCTCTGGTAGAAAGCTATGGAGGGAAAAAGGAAGATACGAATCTTCAGGAGATGATTCTTCGGATACATGATTTTATTCAAAGTAATCCATGGCCTAAGGAGTGGCTTAAAGAGCAAGTAGAGCTATTTAATCCCGAGAAAAATGAAGATTTTGATAGAACACCCTGGGCCAGTATTTTAAAAGAACAGGTTAAAACAGAAACGGAAGGGTTGCTTGAAGTCGCAAACCATGCCTTATCTCTTTGCTTTGAGCCAAATGGACCGGAGAAATATATAGATGCTATAGAAGATGATATCAGGATCCTTAAGAAAATCATCAGCCTTTGTGAAGGCAGTACGAAAGATATATATTTGTATATTCAGCAAATTGCTTTTTCAACCTTAGGAAGATGTGGGAAAAACACCGATGCCGGTTTAAAAGAGGAAGCAAAAAATCTCAGAGAAATTGTCAAAGATGGTATAAAAAAAGACCTTCAAGAAAAGATTTTCTTCAAATCTCCGGAAGCGATGATGGAAGACGTTTATAAAGTTTTTCCTATTTTGAAAGCTTTAGAAAAAGTCATCATTGAATTTTCAGACCGTTTCCAATCCGCTAAAAAAGAAATGGGTGTTATAGATTTTAGCGATATAGAGCATTATTGTCTAAAGATTCTTTTAGACGAAAAAAGCACTTTAGAAGAAATGATACCTTCTCAAATCGCTCTTGATTTAAGAGAAAAATACAAGGAGATTTTAATTGATGAATACCAGGACAGTAACTTAGTGCAGGAGACGATCCTTGGGGTAATCTCTAAAAAAGATACGGATCATCCCAATCGCTTTATGGTAGGGGACGTTAAACAAAGCATTTATCGCTTCCGTTTGGCAAAGCCAGATTTATTCATTGAGAAATACAATTCTTTTTCTACGGATGGCAAAGGGAAAGCACAAAGAATTGATTTATTTCAAAATTTCAGAAGCAGGGAAAATATTCTCCATGGAGTCAATTTTATTTTTAGACAATTGATGACCCCAAACTTAGGAGAAATCGAATATGATGAAAAAGCAGCCTTAAATCCAGGGGCAGCTTATCCGGAGGCAGAGGGCCTTAATATTGGTGATTCTATAGAACTCCATATGATTGAGTCGGAGGCTGTAAACGATGAGTTTGTGGAAGTTGATGAAGAAGAAAGCAAAGTTGGGGAAGAATTAGAAGAGCTTACCAATATTGAATTGGAGGCCAAAATCGTAACTCAAAGAATTCATCAGCTAATGAGTGATGAAGAGCCCGTTTGGATATACGATAAAAAGCTTGGGAACTATAGAAGAGTAGAATATCGGGACATCGTCATTCTTCTTCGTACTACTTCAAGCTGGTCCAATATATTTATGGAGGAATTATCAAGGGGTGGTATACCAGCTTATGCAGATATTGCTTCGGGATATTTTGATGCTATAGAAGTAAAAACGGTCTTAAGTTTATTACAAATTATTGATAATCCACGACAGGATATCCCCCTAGTGACGGTACTTCGTTCCCCCATCGTTTCTTTAAATGCCGATGAATTGGTTGAAATTCGAACAGCTTTTTCTCATGGGGATTTTTATGAATCTCTTCTAAAATATATTGAGGGCAGCCTGGAAGAAACCGAATTAACAAGCAAGGTAAAAAATTTTCTTAATAACCTTAATAGGTGGAGAAAAGAAGCAGCGCATATTTCCATAGACGAACTGCTTTGGATGTTATATACCGAAACCAATTATTATAATTATTTAGGTGCCATGCCGGGAGGCGCCCAAAGACAGGCGAATCTAAGAATCTTAAGAGATCGGGCAGCAAGTTATGAGGCTACCAGTTTTAAGGGTTTATTTAATTTTATTCGCTTTATAGAAAGAATGCGAAAAAAGCAGGGAGATATGGGAGCAGCTAAAATTGTAGGGGAAAATGAAAACATTGTTCGGATTATGAGTATACATAAAAGCAAAGGACTGGAATTCCCAGTTGTTTTTGTGTCTGGTTTAGGTAAACAGTTTAACCTTCAGGATTTACATCAACCAATACTCCTTCATCAGGATTTAGGCGTAGGCCCTGACTATATAGATTATGAAAGAAGAATTGCCTATGAAACAGCACCTAAGTTGGCTATTAAGGCAAGAGTTATGATGGAAACTCTCTCAGAAGAAATGAGAATCCTCTATGTTGCCCTTACAAGAGCTAAGGAAAAACTTATATTAACAGGAACTATAAAGGGCATAGAAAACCATGCAAAGAAATGGGCAAGACAGGTAACTGCAAAAAGTGAAGCGCTCTCTCCCTACATCCTTACAAAAGCTAAAACATACTTAGAGTGGATTGGTTTAAGCCTGGTTAGACACAGGGATGGAGAAAGAATAAGAAATTGGGCAAATTGTTTTAAAAACCCTATAGAAAGTCTCTATGAAGATCTTTCCCAGTGGAGGATTTATAGATGGACAAAAGGGGACATTATCCTTCGGGATGAAAATAAAATTAAAGAAAAAGAACGTATATTAGAAGAACTCTTAAACTGGAATACCAGCAAAGCCTATAGTCCTTACAGAGAAGAGATTTTTAATAAATTGTCCTGGAAATATCCTTATGAAGAAGCGACTGCATTATCCGTTATTGTATCTGTTTCAGAGCTTAAAAAACAATATGAAAAAGACATGATAGAAGAGCAGATGACACCGTTTTTTGGAGAAAGTGGACTTTCTCGACCTCATTTTATTGAACAGACCAAAGGGTTAAATGCCACAGAAAAAGGTATTTTAATGCATTTTGTCATGAAGCATTTGAATCTGGATGAAGCTAAAGACTATACAGAGATAGAAAATCAACTGCTAAAGATGGAGGCAAAAGGCCTACTTTCTGAAGAAGAAAGAAAAGCAGTCTCCATTAAAGCTTTGCTTCATTTTACCAGATCTTCCTTGGCAAAAAGGATTAAAGGGAGTCTTCAGGTAAAAAAAGAAGTGCCTTTTATTCTTTCTTTAAGTGCCAGAGAAATCTATAAAGAACTTCAATCCGATGAGGAAGTATTTGTCAGAGGAATCATTGACTGCTATTTTGAAGAAAATGATGGGGTTGTACTGGTTGATTATAAAACAGATGCCATTTTTGATAAGGAAAATCCTCAAAGAGAAATCGAACAATTGATGAAAAAATACGAGGTACAGGTTAACTTATATACAAGAGCCATCGAAGAGATTACAGGGAAAAAAGTAAAAGAAAAATGCCTCTTCCTATTTAGCATAGGAAAAGCTGTGTTTTATTAAAAAGAGCTGTCTACTGTATGACTCAGGCTGTTGACATACATAAAATGTCGACAGTCTTTTTCTATACATTTCCAATGGGAACATTCTCCTTTATGTTGTAAAATGAATAATGAAAAGGACAAATTATAATTAAAATAATAGATACAACTGGTAGTTAATAATTTTAAATCTTTATGCTATAATGTTTATGAGGTGATAACATGGAAGAAAAAGCCTTTGAATTGATTGAAAGGTTATATAGTGAGTTCGTTAGTATTAGAAAAGAAATTCAGGATTTTGGAGAAGAAACGAGTAAAAGATTTGATTCTATTGCAAAAGAGCAAAATAGACAAGGAATTATTCTTGAAAAAATACAAAAAGATGTGCAGATTATATCTGAAGTTATATAGACAAGTTAAGACATGAATGAGCGTGAGCATAAGGAAATAAAAAATGAAACAAATGAAAGGTTTGCTGTTATTGAAGGAGTTTAAAAAACTAATAGTAAATAGAATAAACCCTCCAAGTTTCCAACTTGGAGGGTTGTCATTTGCGTCACTTTTCTATAGACCCAGTCTAGAATTGAGCCACTTTGGCTAGTAATAGATTGCTTCTGTCGATGAATTTATTCATCGCTTCAGATTCTAAAGGTTCATGGCTTAACATCGCCAGATCGTATACCTGCTCACAGAGCATTTGAATGAGTTCTTTATGTTCTTCATGATCTGCTTTTTCGGCAATGGTTTGAATTAATTTATTATTTTTATTGAGCACAAGAGTTTGTTCTTTCTGGAACATATTTGGTATATTCATTCCGCCGAACATTTTAGTCATTTCTTCCATACGTCTTGAATGTTCCGAAAGAAGAATCATAGCAGAAATGTTTTCGGATTTTAAGTTTTCAACTTGGACTTTTAAATCCTGATTATTCAAGTTATCCTTAAAGATTTTTTCAAGTTTTTCTTGAAGGGCTTTCGTTTCAGCTTCATCTTTTTTATTATCTTCAACTTTAAGATGTTCAGAGATATCTGCATCGATTCGATTGAAGGAAATGCCGCTTTCATGCATTTCAATATGGGAGATAAATGGATTGTCTATGGTGGAGTTTAGAATAACTGCTTCCATATCATTGTCTTTAAACAGTTTGATATATTGTGCCTGTTGACGTTCATCGGTCACATAGAACACTTTATCTTTATGTTTGGATTCATTTCTTTCTAAGTATTCTTTTAAGGTTAAATAGTCCCCATTTATGGTTTTATAGATGATAATATCCTTTACTTTGTCATAGAATTTAGGTTCTCTCATTGCCCCGTATTTTATAAACGGATGGATATCATCCCAGTATTTAATATAGTCTTCTTTTTGATTCTTATAAAGGGATACGAGTTTATCGGCAACTTTCTTCGTAATATAGTTGGAGATTTTGGTTACATAGCCGTCATTTTGAAGAAAACTTCTGGATACATTTAGAGGCAAATCCGGGCAGTCTAAAGTTCCCTTAAGCAGCAGAAGGAATTCAGGAATCACTTCTTTGATGTTATCTGCCACGAAAACTTGGTTATTAAAGAGTTTGATCTTGCCTTCTATGGTATCAAATTCATTCTTAAGTTTAGGGAAGTACAGGATTCCTTTCAAATTAAAGGGATAATCCATATTCAAATGAATCCAGAAAAGCGGGTCGTTAAAATCCATGAATACTTTTCTGTAGAATGCTTTATATTCTTCTTCTGTACAATCATTAGGATGCTTTAACCATAGAGGATGGGGGTCATTGATTGGTTTGGGTTCTTCTTTGCCTTTTTCTTCTTTATTTTCTTCTTTGACGGTTTCAAGGTAAATCTCTACAGGCATAAAGCTGCAGTATTTTTCTAAAATCTGACGAAGCTTATATTCATTTAAGAATTCTTTGCCCTCATCTCCAATATATAGAGTAATAGTCGTTCCTCGTTCGCTGCGGTCGGAGTCTTCCATTTCATACTCTGTTCCTCCGGTACAAATCCAGCGGACAGGGGCAGCATTTTCCTGATAGGAAAGGGTATCGATCTGAACTTTTTCAGCTACCATAAATGCAGAATAAAAGCCCAACCCAAAATGACCTATGATTTGATCCTTATCCATTTTGTCCTTATATTTTTCCAGGAAATCTTCTGCACCGGAGAAGGCGATTTGGTTAATGTATTTTTTGACCTCTTCTCCAGTCATACCAATTCCATTGTCACACACTTTAATTGTTTTATTTTTTTCATCCAATATGACTTGTATTTTATATTGTGTATTTTCAGGGACAGAAGCTTCTCCCATGGCAACTAATTTTTTTAATTTTAAAATTGCATCGGATCCATTGGATACCAATTCCCGGATAAAAATGTCATTATCGGAATACAGCCATTTTTTGATGATTGGAAAAATATTCTCGCTATGTATAGATAGATTGCCTTTTTCACGAGACATATGTTTCTCTCCCTTCTTTTGATTTCTTACATAATGATATATCACAAGAAATGAAAATGTCAAGGAAAAATTAGCACTCAATCGTAACGAGTGCTAATAAAATTTTTGATATTATAGAAGATTCATTTATGTATTTTATATGGTATAATAGCATTAAGAATGATTAAAGGAGGATAAGGATGACAATCAAAGACATCATGAATGGTGAAGTTCATATGGTAATGCCTCAGGATACCTTGGAAAAAACTCTGTCCATAATGGAAACCAAAAAACTAAATGGGTTGCCGGTTGTCAATGAAAATAAACAGTTAGTAGGATTTATTGTAAAAGCGGATATATATAGATTTTTAAGCGTAACAGGGCACTATGAAACCTGTCCTGTAGAATGGGCAATGAGTAAAGATGTGGTAACAGCCATGCCGGAGGAAACAGTAAAAGAAGCGGCTAAAAGACTAAGAAAGCATAATATTATAGGAATGCCTGTTGTGGATAAGGGCAGAGTTGTTGGAATGATTTCTCTTGAAAATATCGTAGATCTTTTTATTGCAAAAAATTAAAGTAAGAGCAGGGCTCTTACTTTTTTCTGTCTTTTTTCTTATTCTACAAAAATCTGAGCATTTTTAAAGAAGGAGCGAATGTATGCATCCCACTCGTATTCATCCGATTTATCCAGAACAAAATTTTTAAAAGCCACACCGGTGGTACAGGTAAGTTTTTCTTGAGAATAAATTAAATTAATAAATAAGGCAGAGATATTTTTGGAAAATTTAAGTAGTGTGACCTCATTGGCAGATAAGACAATTTTAAAATAAGTGGGTGCTTTTTCGCCTTTTATAATGTTATAAACATAGGGTTTTATTTCTTCCCACAAAACATAATGACGGTTATTATACATTTCTCGTTCATCCGTATCCAAAAAAGCTTTGTTCAAAATCCCATCGATAGTGAATTTTGTAAAAGCATGAATTTCAACAGTTCTCACTTCAAAGGCATCAAACAAAGTGCTTTTAAGAAGCAATCCCATCGTTTTTTTAACGTCAATGATGTCTAATGTAATCATACAATACCCCAATTCTTATTACTTTAGTAATATGATAGCTCCAAACAGCTCAAAATACAAGGCAGAAATCTAATAGAATACTTTCTGAAGGAAAAGTCCATGGGGAGGAATATTCGGACCGGCAAGGGGCCTTTCTTTTTTATTTAGAATTGTTTTAACATCTTCCGGAAGCATGTTATTTAAGCCCACTTCTATAAGAGTTCCTGTTATAATTCTTACCATATTGTACAGAAAGCCATTTCCCTCAAAAGAAATATCTATAAAGGTATCGTTTTGGATAAAATCTATTTTTGAAATGGTTCTGATGGTGGATTTCTTTTTGGATTTTAAATTGGTAAAGCTTCTAAAATCATGTTCCCCTATAAGGTAGGAAGAAGCTTTTTTCATTTTATCGATATCTAAAGGCTGCGGCACATGATAGCGGTATTTCCTTTCAAATACATTATGAATGATGCCATTATCTATCTGATAGATATATTGTTTGCCTTTGGCATTATATCTGGCGTGGAACTTTTCATCAACGATTTTGGCATCATATACTGTAATGTCACTGGGAAGATAATAGTGACAATATTGAATGACATCCTGAGGACTCACAGCAACACTGGTTTTAAAGTTGGCAACTTGTCCACGGGCATGAACGCCACCATCGGTTCTTCCGGAACCAATTAATTCAATGTTTTCCTTTAACATTTTTGAAAGGACGTTTTCAATTTTGCCCTGAATGGTTTGCTCAGTATTTCCTAGTCTTTGCCAACCATAATAACGACTTCCGTCATAGGCAATCATCAGTTTTATATTCTGCATAGAAGTGCTCCTTTTATCTAAAATAATAGGGACGAAAATATTCGCCCCTATTATATAACTAATGTTTCATTATTTCCATAGATTAATTTTAATCTTTTTATTGTTTACGAAATATCTCCATTGTCTCATAAGATATGGGATAAGATAATGGTCTACGCCAAATGCTCTTCCGGCTCCACCTAACATTGGAATGGAAGAAACTAAGAACCATAAATCGTTAAGTCCTGTAGAAAGTAAGAAGTTAATATTCATACCAATGGATACAATCGCTGCGATAAATGTAAAGGTACCTGTAATAAATGCAAGTCCAAGTCCTACTTCTGTAAGAACAATGATTTTTTGGAATAACATGGCATTAGGAACGATGAGTGTGTCAACAATCCATGCATACCAGCCAGGGGTATGATCTGAAACTAACTGCATGAGGGAAGCTCCAGTAGTTGCGTCTGCATTGCTTCCGGCAAGCATTTCATATTCAAACCATCCACCATTAACTTTTTCAAGACCGGACATAATCCACATATATCCCAGATATAGTCTTAACAGCACTAACCAGAATGTAGGTGTTAGTCTTTCCAAATGGCTGTGGATGATGCCTTTTTTATGTCTTACGCCCCAGAGTTCATGTTTTAAATAATTTACAATCAGCTCAAATCCGCCAATGCCAAAGAGATAATGGATATTAACCAAATGTTTCATGAAGATTGCAGGGAATCCGGATAATTTGATACCCATCAAGTCAGCAACCCCATAGTTTTTACCAAGAGAAACCATTACGCCGTGAAGTTTTGGATCGCCTTTTTCCAATTCTTTATTGCGAACAAGGTTTAAGATATTTTTGGCTGCAATTGTTCCTGTTTCCAAAGCAGCTTCAACCAGTGCAGGTAGAGGTTTATTGTCTTTTGTTATAAACAGGGCATAGTCACCCACTGCAAATACGTTCTTATAAGGAGTTCTTGTATATTCATCTACGCAAACTCTTTCGCCTCTTCCTTTTTCAAGCTTTAGTTCAGTGAAACAACGATTAGCTTGTACACCACCGGTCCAGATTAGTGTATGAGATTCGATAACATCTTTATCGTTTAGTACGAAAGATGTTTCGTTCACTTTTGTAATTCTGGAATTTGTAAGGATTTCTACCTTTAATTTATTCTTTAAATATTTTACAGCTTTTTCAACTAAAGAGTCGTCTAAAATTGGAAGTATATTAGGTAATGCTTCAATAAGAATGAGTCTTACTTCATTTCTATTGACATTATATTGTTCTGCCAAATCATTTACCCAAAAAGCCAGTTCTCCAATCATTTCGGTTCCGGTAAATCCACCGCCACCTACAGCGAAAGTAAGGTAAGATTTTCTTTTTGCAGGATCTTTTTCAGAAGAAGCTTTTTGGAACATCTTTAAAATATGTTCTTTTATAATTAAGGAATCTTCATGGGACCACAGCGTAAAGCTATGTTCTTTCATTCCCTCTATGCCGAAGAAATTAGGTTCGCTTCCTATCCCCATAATAAGGTAGTCATAGGGATAAGTATTGTTTTCTGATTTTAATACTTGTTTTTCAAAATCGATATCTTCAATATAATCTAAGATAACATTTACATCAGTATACTGGAAAATATCTCTTAATTGAACCAATACTCCATCTTCTTCAATACGATTTCCTGCAATTTCATGAAGTTCTGTAAGAAGCGTATGATGTGGATTTTTATCTATGATATATATTTCAACATCATCGGACTTCTTTTTCTTTTTGTTTAGGGTCAGTGCAGCTTGTATTCCACCATAACCTGCACCAAGGATTACTATTTTTTTGCTCATGGTATCTTCCTCCTTATAAGACATATTATTAACAACTCAAAGCACATTAAGTCATGATAATTATATCAAAAAATTTTTTAAAAGTATAATTTAAAAACCAACGAAATAGAGAGGATTACTGAGAATGATGGAGATGTTTAAACTTTAGCATACAAAAATTAATTATGTTAACTTTGACAAAAAAATGTCGGGATAATACAATGTCATAGTAACAAAAATTCTTAATTACAAAGAGGAGGGCGCTATAATGAAAAAAATTATAGCATTAGCATTAGCATTAGGGTTATCATTTAGTGCATTAACTGGATGCGGTGCAAAGAAAGAAGAAACTAAACAACCTGCTGATACAACACAAACTCAAACAGAACAAGCAGCAGAAACAAAAGAAGAAGCTACCACTGAATCAGCATTAGCTGATGGTACTTACAAAGCAGAAGGCGATGCTTTTGATGACCACGGTTGGAAACCAATCATTACTCTTGAAGTAAAAGATGGTAAAATCGTTGCAGTTGATTATGATGAAATCAATGAAGAAGGTACATTAAAAGAAACTAACGAAGAATACAACAACAATATGAAGGCTAAAGTTAACATAGGACCAGCAGAAGCATTCCCACAATTAGAACAAGCGTTAATTGAAAAACAAGATGTTGATGCTGTTGATACTGTAACTGGTGCAACTCATGGTTCTGAAAGCTTTAAAGAAATGGTTAAGAAAGCTTTAGCAGCAGGACCAGTAGCAGCAGATGCAGCAGGAGCTTTAAAAGATGGTACTTATACAGCTGAAGGTGAAGCGGATGAACGTGGTTGGAAACCAGTGATTACTATCGAAGTAAAAGATGGTAAAATCGCTGCAGTTGATTACGATGAAGTTAATGAAGAAGGCGCATCCAAACAAGCTGATGAAGATTACAACAAGAGAATGAAAGAAAAAGTTAACATAGGACCAGCAGAAGCATTCCCACAATTAGAAGCAGCTCTTGTTGAAAAACAAGATGTTGATGCAGTGGATGCTGTAACTGGTGCAACTCATGGTTCCGAAAGCTTCAAAGAAATGGCTAAAAAAGCTTTAGAAGCTGCAAAATAATAAATACAATTATTATTTTCAATTCCCCGAGAGTTTTCTTGGGGAATTGTTTTCATGCCTTCCTTTAAAAATTGTCAATTGATATTTATTAGTGATAAACGATATAATATATAATAAACAAGTTGAGAATAAAATATAAGTTGGTGAATCAATGAAAAAAAATATATCTTTAATTTTCTTAATTACAATAGTAAGTATTCTTTCCGGATGTGCTAACAATAAAGGAACGAATACCGTAATTAAGGAAGAAATTTATGCCCTTGGCACAGTCATTCAGATACAAATCTATGATGGAGACGAAGATAAGGCCAAAAAGGCCATAGAAGAATCAGCCAAAAGAATTCAGGAAATAGAAAATAAAATGACGGTTAATCAAGAAAAAAGCGAGGTTATCCAAATAAATGAGAATTCCGGAAAAAATTTCGTTCAGATTAGCCCGGATACATTTTATGTTATTGAGAAAGCTAAACACTATAGTGATTTAACGGAGGGTGCTTTTGACCTTACGATTGAACCGATTGTCAAACTATGGGGAATTGGAACAGAACATGCGAGAGTTCCCAAACAGGAAGAGATCGACGATTTGCTTGATTTAGTGGATTATAAAGACGTAATCCTGGATAAAAATACGCAACAGGTAAAATTAAATAAAAAAGGACAAGCTATTGATTTAGGCGCTATTGCTAAAGGCTATACAGGAGATGAAGTCAAAAAGATACTAAAAGAAAATGGGATAAAAACCGCTTTTGTTAATTTGGGAGGAAATGTTGTTACTTTAGGAAGCAAGTTGGATGGCTCTCCCTGGCGCATAGGCGTTCAGAATCCTTTGGATGAAAGGGGAAAACATATTGCAGTGATAGAAGTTGTGGATGAAACTATTGTAACTTCTGGCAATTATGAAAGATATTTTATGGAAAACGGAAAAAGGTACCATCATATTATCGATCCTAAAACAGGTTATCCTGCAGAAGCCGGTATTATAAGCAGCACCATTGTTACAGATGCTTCTATTGATGCGGATGCCCTTTCAACCAGTGTTTATGTTTTAGGATTAGAAAAAGGGATGGCTTTAATAGAAAGCTTAGAGAATGTAGAAGCAGTCATTGTTACAGAAGATAAAAAAATTTATGTGACATCGGGATTAAAAGACCGATTTAAACTAGAAAATGAAGAGTTTCAACTGGCCAACTAGATAGTAAAGAGGAGAGTACAATGAAAAAAGGGGATAAAATTGTTGCAATAGGCGTATTGGGTTTGCTTGTGGTTAGTTCTTTGGCTGTGAGACTGTATAAATATTTTAATCAAGGAAAAACCCTCAATGCCAAAATCATTCAAAATCAAAAAGTCATAGAAGCGATTGATTTAAATTCAGTGGAAGAACCAAGAGAATGGAGAATTGAAGAAGAAAACGGAAAATTTAATATTATCCGGGTGGAGAAAGGAAAGATTCGCTTTATTGATGCCAATTGCCCTGATTTGGTTTGCGTACATTCGGGATGGCTGTCGGAACCGGGAGATATAGCAGTATGCCTACCGCATAAATTATCCATTCATATTGAAGGAATCAATGAGGAACTGGATCAGGTAACTTATTGATTGTAATTGTGGGGGAAGAGTAAGTGCTTTAGTATGCCAAAGATAGATAGAATGGTGGTTATTATGGTAAGAACAAAACGATTGGTATTTTTGTCTTTATTGGTTGGGATTGCACTGATTATTTATATTATAGAGGGGCAAATTCCGGTTCTTTTTCCAGGGGTAAAATTGGGACTGGCAAATATCATTTCACTCTTTGCATTATTGTTTTTAGGATGGAAAGAAGCACTCATTATAGTGATTTTAAGAACAGTGATGGGTTCTATTTTTGGAGGAAGTGTCTCGGCATTTTTCTTTAGTATCGTTGGAGGAATGCTTAGTAATATTGTGATGATTTTACTCTATAAATACTTTAACAATTATTTGGGACTGGGCTCCATAAGTATTTGTGGAGCAATTTTTCATAATGCAGGGCAGCTGCTGGTAGCAGCTTTTGTTATTCAAGATTTAAGGATATATTTTTACCTTCCGATTCTTTTGATATCCGGGGTAATTACAGGATATTTCGTAGGTATCAGTACAAATTTTCTGTATCAGCATTTTGAAAAAGCAGAGTGGGCGAAACAACTAAGAAGGGAAGAAATTAGATGAGTTTGTGGGAAGCTTATCCAGAAATACATGAGGAATTAATTAAAGTAGAAAATTATATGAAAAAAGCTGTTCCCTCCAGAAAAAAAATTCTAACAGAGATTAGTTTAGAATTAATAGAGTCCGGAGGCAAGAGATTACGACCGGCTTTTGTGATATTAGGAGCGAAATGCGGCAAATATGACCCTGAAAAGATTATTCCCCTTGGGGCAGCAATAGAGCTGCTTCATACGGCAACTCTTGTTCACGACGATATTATTGACGAATCCAAACTTAGAAGAGGGAAAACTACGGTTCAGGCAAAATATGGACGGGATATGGCTGTCTATACAGGGGACTACTTGTTTACAAAAGCTTTTACGATACTTTCAAACAAAACTTCTTTTGAGCATTTAAACAGAATAGCACAAGGGGTTAAAGCAATTTGTGAAGGTGAAATTGATCAATATGAAATCAAGTATAATACCGATGTTACTGTAACGGATTACTTAAAAAGAATCTATAGAAAAACAGCAGTGCTGTTTGCAATGAGTATTTTGGTAGGCGCTTATGAAGGAAAATGCAAGAGAAAAACCCTAAATGCTCTTGGAAAATTTGCATTTTCTTTCGGGATGGCATTTCAAATACGAGATGATCTTTTAGAGTATACTTCTACGGAGAAAATAGAAGGAAAACCTATGGGTAATGATATTAAACAAGGTATTTATACTCTTCCGCTTTTATTTGCTTTACAGGATGATAAAGTAAAACATGAAATAAAAGAGCTTTTAAGCAAAAAAGAGCATATAGAAAAAAATGAGATTAATCGGGTGATTGCCTTAGTAAAAGAAACGAGCGCCTTAAAAGAAACTAAGGCGTTAAAGGATAAATTTATTCGTAAAGCTTACGCATCCCTTGAGAATCTTTCAGATGGAACGTATAAGAATATAACAAAGGATTTGCTTCAATTATTATAAGATTGCAGAATATATGATCCTCCCTCTGAATAAAAATATGAAGAGGGGGGATTTTCTTATGAAAATTTACGTCATCCATATGAAAGGCATTATTAAAATAGTTTGTGCATTTCTTTTGATTATGCTTTCTATGGGGTTGTCAAAACCCTATGTTACGGAAGTTTTTAATAATGTTACCAGCAAACAGCAAAGGAAGATTCCCATTTACTGTGTAGAAAGAGGAGATAATAAAATCTCTATAAGTTTTGATGCAGCCTGGGGCGCAGACGATACGGACGATATCCTAAAAATCCTCGACAAACATGGTGTAAAGGCTACCTTCTTTTTAGTTGGGGACTGGGTGAGAAAATACCCGGAAGAGGTCAAAAAAATCGCTGCAGCAGGGCATGATATAGGAAACCACTCCAACAAACATCCGCATATGGGTCAGCTGTCAAAAGAGGGGAGCAAAAAAGAAATTATGGCAGCCCATGAAGCAGTCAAAAAGCTTACAGGTATTGATATGAACCTATTTAGACCACCCTTTGGTGAATACAATAATACAGTCATTGAAGCAGCCGAAGAATGTGGCTATTACTCGATTCAGTGGGATGTGGATTCCCTTGACTGGAAAGAGTTTGGAACAGACCCTTTAATTAAACAGGTATTAAATAATAAGCATCTCGGAAGCGGTTCTATTATATTGTTCCATAATAATGCAAAGTACACAAAGGATGCACTAGATACGATTATCACAGGATTAAAACAACAGGGCTACGAGCTTGTTCCTATTTCCCAGCTTATTTTAAAGAAAAATTATTATATCGATCATGAAGGCAGACAAAGACCTATAAAAGACAATAAACAGGCAAGTTTAAAAATAAAAAAGTAAGCCGCTTGACTTACTATGAATCAGATTTTTTTCTGGAAGGAATGGTTTGTTGTTCAATTACTTTATAAATCAATGCATCTAATTTTCTACTTAATTGTTGAACAAGGGGATCTAATAAATTATAGTTTCGCTGTTCCAAGAGAGTATCCAACGCAGTTTTTAAAAGTTCAATTTCTTCTGTTGTATGATTTGTATTTTTACGCATATTTACCCCCTCTTTTACAATCATAATAGTTATTCTCAATTAAGAGGATAATTTATATAGTTTACTGAAAGGAATGAAATATCTATTAAAGTCAAAGGAATATTATGTAATTTCATCATACCATGAAGATACAGATATGGAATGATAAGATAGGGTGTTTTTTGTAGGTATTCAATACTATGGATATAATTCTAAGTGTATTAATCTTTATACTTTAGTGTATGATGAAAAAAAATAGAAGTGAGTTAAAATGTAAATATTATTTAATATAATGAAATATATACTTAAAGCCGCAAAATGCGGCTTTAAGTCTGTTTTTCTTTCATTTGAATTCTTACGTCTCCTTTTCCGGAAACAGAATGTCTGGAATTTAGTTGAGCTTTTTGGGATTTGGCTTCTCTTGGGGTTGGACGATCACCAGACTGAAAATGCATACTGGTGGTAGAAGTTTCGTGTTCGAAATCTATTTTATTGTGAAAAATATTAGGATTGTGAAGATCATTAGACATTTTATCAGCTCTCCTTTATTAGAGAATCCGTACATATTTAGGTTGCCCTGATTAAAAAAGATGATTCATATTTTAAAATTTGGAAAAGATATAAAGAAGTCTTATTTTATTTCAAACAAAATAAGATGTTTTGCGTATATAATAAGGAATTAAATATTTTGCAAAAAAAAAACAGGGTATACTATATAAAAAAGGAGGATCATTATGAGCGAAGAAACAAGAATGATATTAAAAATGGTGGATGAAGGAAAACTTACACCGGAGCAAGCTGTAGAGATGTTAAAGGCTGTTGGATCTGACGACATACGTGGTGATAGAGATCACAATGACAATAAAGCGGATGAGTTTGTTCAGGATTTGGACAGATGGGGTAAAGAATTGGCACAAAAAATGGGTAGTGCGGTAAAAGACCTGGAGCCAAAATTAAGAAGAATGATGCAAATTATGGTTCAAAACACGATGAAGACTGTTGAAGAAGTAGGAAAAGTATTTAGAGAACAGAACGAACAAAAAGAGCAAGACCATCCCGTTGAAGAAAATGAAAACTATGAAGAATATGACCAAAATGAATAATACGGCTGTAAATTAAGAAAGAGTTTCGAAAACGAAACTCTTTCTTATGTTTAAGCTTTTAAAATTTGCTCTATTTTATTGAGTTCTTCTTCACTAAACTCCAGATTATTAAGAGCTGCAACATTATCTTCTATTTGGCTTACCTTACTTGCTCCAACCAATGCAGAAGTTACACGGCCTTTTCTAAGCACCCATGCAAGGGCCATTTGAGCTAAAGACTGCCCTCTTTCATTGGCCAGTTCATTTAATTTATGAATCTTATTTAATTTTTCTGGCGTAATGTCGCTTTTGTTTAAAAATCTGGAGGTAGATTTAGCAGCTCGGGAATCCGCGGGGATTTCTTTTAAATACTTATTGGTTAGAAGTCCCTGAGCCAAGGGAGAGTAGACAATCGAGCCAACACCTTCTTCTTCTAAAAGATCCAGGAGTCCTTCATCTTCTATCCATCGGTTAAACATTGAATAGGAGGGCTGATGAATCAGGCAAGGGGTACCTAAATCCCTTAAAATTTTAATTGCCTGTTTTGCCTGGTCCGGCTTGTAGTTGGAAATTCCTACATAAAGCGCTTTTCCCTGTCGCACTGCAGTGTCCAGTGCACCCATCGTTTCTTCCAGAGGTGTCTCGGGATCAGGCCTGTGGGAGTAGAAAATATCCACATAATCAAGCCCCATTCTTTTTAAGCTTTGATCCAGACTGGAAAGCATATATTTTCGTGAACCCCATTCCCCATACGGTCCTTCCCACATGTAATATCCAGCTTTTGTAGAAATAATCATTTCGTCTCTATAAGGTTTAAAGTCCAGTTTCATGATTTTCCCAAAGTTTTCTTCGGCTGATCCTGGAGGGGGGCCATAGTTATTGGCAAGGTCAAAATGGGTAATTCCAAGATCGAATGCACGACGGGCAATGGCCCGGCTGTTTTCAAATACATCTACGCCTCCAAAATTATGCCATAAGCCAAGAGAGATGGCAGGAAGCTTAAGTCCGCTTTTCCCGCAGCGATTATACTTCATCGTTGCATATCTGGTACTGCATGCCTGATATTCCATAATACCTATCCTTTCATAATTAATCATTTGTTTTTTCAGTAATAGAGTGAACATAAGACTGAAATTTATGTAGCAGATGCACAATAGAATCAATAATATGCATCTTAGATTTAAAATAATTATAACATAGAGAAAATTTAGTTAAAACCTATTTTGTAAATGATTATAAAATTTTTTATACCTATTGCATATACATTTTTAGTGTGATAATATACTCACAGATTTATTGATAAGGTCATTTGAGTTTTTTGCCACAGAATTCTTTGAAATCATAGCGTTCTCAAGAAAGTTTGAGAACGTTTTTTATATTAATTTGACGCTTTTAAATGAATTATAGGAGGAAAAACTGTGAATAAGAAATATCAAGGAAATCCACTAACAGAAAATTTTGGTTCTAATGTTTTTAATGATTCCACTATGAGAGAGAGATTGCCAAAAGAGACTTATAAAGCATTAAAGAAAACAATTGATGAGGGCGCATCTTTGGATTTAAAAGTAGCTGAAGTTGTTGCCAATGCTATGAAAGACTGGGCTATCGAAAGAGGTGCTACGCATTATACTCACTGGTTTCAGCCTATGACAGGAATGACAGCCGAAAAACACGAATCCTTTATTTCTCCCACCCCCGATGGTCGTGTGATTATGGAGTTTTCTGGAAAAGAGTTAATTAAAGGGGAATCCGATGCTTCATCTTTTCCTTCAGGGGGGCTCCGTGCTACTTTTGAAGCCAGAGGATATACGGCATGGGATTGTACCTCTCCTGCATTCTTAAAAGAAGACGCTAATGGCATTACATTATACATTCCAACGGCATTCTGCTCTTATACAGGAGATGCGCTGGATAAAAAGACTCCTCTACTTCGCTCGATGGAAGCAATTTCAAAACAGGCTCTTAGAATATTAAGATTATTTGGCAATACTACAACAAAAAAAGTAATTACTACAGTTGGGGCAGAGCAGGAATACTTTTTAGTGGATAAAAAACTATATGAACAAAGAAAAGATTTAATCTTTACCGGAAGAACCTTATTTGGAGCTTTGCCTCCAAAAGGTCAGGAAAAAGAAGACCATTATTATGGCAGCATCAAAGAAAGAGTTGCTGGATTTATGCAGGAACTGGATATTGAACTTTGGAAGCTGGGCGTACCTGCTAAAACGAAACATAATGAAGTAGCTCCGGCTCAATTCGAAATTGCTCCGATTTTTGATACGACCAATGTAGCAGCCGACCATAATCAGCTGATTATGGAGACTCTTAAAAAAGTTGCTGACAGACATGGCTTTGCTTGTCTTCTCCATGAAAAGCCTTTTGCTGGGGTAAATGGTTCAGGAAAACATAATAACTGGTCACTTTCTACAGATGACGGACAAAATTTATTAAAGCCTGGCCGTACGCCCCATGAAAATATCCAATTTTTATTATTCTTGGTTGCAATTATTAAAGCAGTTGATTTACATGCGGATTTACTCAGGGTTTCTGCTGCAAATCCAGGAAACGACCATAGATTAGGTGCCAATGAAGCACCTCCGGCAATTATTTCAATTTTCTTAGGGGAGCAATTAACTGAGATTCTAGAGCAAATAGAGACTGGATGTGATGTATGCTCTAAAGAAAGAGAAATTCTTGAAATTGGTGTATCGACTTTACCTCAGATGCGCAAAGACACCACCGACAGGAACAGAACTTCTCCCTTTGCCTTTACAGGAAACAAATTTGAATTTAGAATGGTGCCTTCTTCTGCATCTATCTCCGATCCAAATGTCATCACAAATACCATTGTAGCGGATGTATTATGTGAGATGGCAGACGAGCTGGAAAAAGCAGAGGACTTTGATAGGGCAGTAAGAAAACTTTTACGAAGAACTATTAGAGAACATAAACGAGTAATTTTTAATGGAAATGGATATTCTAATGAATGGATAGAAGAAGCAGCCAGAAGAGGTCTTCCGAATATATCTTCTACAGTGGATGCTATTCCTGCTCTTATCACAGAAAAAGCTATTAACTTATTTGAAAGACATAAAGTACTTTCTAAAACGGAGCTTTGTTCCAGATTTGAAATATTACTGGAAGATTACATCAATACCATTAAAATTGAAGCAAAGACTATGATTCTTATGGCAAAGCGTCAGATTTTACCTGTGGGTATCAAATTTTCTGCTCAAGTGGCAGAATCCATCTCAAAGATTAAAAATATTGGTGATTTTGATGTAAGTGCTCAAGTGGAATTATTAGAAGAATTAAGCAATACTTTAGCTTCGTTTAAACGCAATTTAAACAGCTTAGAAGAAGCTACTCAGAAAGCGTGTAGTATGCAAGAGGACTCCTATAAAAAAGCATGTTACTACCGTGATGTGGTTTGTGAAGAAATGAAAAAATTAAGAGAAGATGCAGACCACCTTGAAACTTTGGTGGATGCAGAACTGTGGCCAATCCCTACTTATAGTGAATTGCTTTTCCAACTATAATCATTCTCTAAATTTTTTACAAAGGAGAAATATCTTTGGACGAACAATTATTTGAAAACACAGAGCCCATTGAAAAGGTTATCCTTGTGGGAGTAGAAACAGACGAAAATATTGAAGAAAGTATTGACGAACTGGAAGAATTGGCGAATACAGCAGGAGCTGTTACCCTGGATAAACTTATTCAAAAGAGGGAAAAAATCCATCCCTCTACCTATTTAGGCAAAGGAAAGATTGAAGAGCTTAAAAACAGGATAGAAGAGCTAGGTGCAACAGGAATTATCTGCGATGATGAACTGTCTCCTGCTCAAATGAGAAATCTTGAGAAAATGCTTGAATGCAAAGTCATGGACAGGACAATGCTTATCCTAGATATTTTTGCGCAAAGAGCCAAATCTAAAGAAGGTAAGATTCAAGTAGAACTGGCTCAGCTAAGATATCAGCTGTCAAGACTTGCAGGTTCAGGCGCTGCTTTATCGAGATTAGGTGGAGGCATAGGAACAAGAGGTCCGGGGGAAAAGAAACTAGAAACCGACAGAAGACATATAAGAAGTCGTATTGGTCAATTAAAGGCTGAATTAGTGGAGATAGAAACCCATCGTGAACTGATTCGCTCCAGAAGAAAAAAAGCAGGAACGCCTCTTATTGCGATTGTAGGCTACACCAATGCAGGGAAGTCTACACTGCTGAATACACTTTCCAGAGCGGATGTATTGGCTGAGAATAAATTATTTGCGACTCTTGATCCTACTACAAGAAGCCTCATTCTTCCCGGAGGATCAGAAGTGCTGATTACCGATACGGTAGGATTTATAAGAAAGCTGCCCCATCATTTAATCAAAGCCTTTAGATCCACCCTGGAAGAAGCTCAATATGCCGACATTCTTCTTCATGTTGTAGATGGAACCAGCCAAAGCATAGAAGTTCATATGAAGACTGTGTATGAGACTTTAGAAAAATTAAATGCCCTGGGAAAACCTATCCTTACCTTGTACAACAAAATGGATATCGGTGTTTCCAACCATCTTCCAGTAGATAAAAAGGCAGAAAAGACCTTTAAAGTCTCCGCTAAAACATCGGAGGGCTTAAATGAAGTTTTGTCAGAAATAGAAAATATTCTAAAAGCCAATCGAAAAATCTTAAAAGCACTCATTCCTTACTCCGATACAGGAATGCTTCAACTTATTCGGGGGCAAGGGGAAAAGATCCTGGAGGAATATAGGGAAGACGGCATTTATATAGAAGCCAATGTGAATGAAGAAGTTTATCGTAAGTTGGAGAAATATATGATTAAATAAAAAGTTTTTTACTTAAATGCGAAAAAAATATCGCAAATAATCAAACTGTTTAACGGTATTCGACAAAGAAGGTAAAATATAAATTTTAATAATGTCGAAATCATAAAAATATGAGTGAATATTGCGAAATCTTATTCTGGTTTTTTTCTTTTGTTTTGCTATAATAACCTTTAGAAGTAATAGCAGTTTACACCTAAGATTATTACGGGGGGTTGTTGTAATGCTTGCAAAATTCTTAGAAGGAACCAGAAATTGTTGCACACCAGATGGAGGAACGATTCAACTGGAATATTTTCTATTAGAAAAAGAAAATAAGGAAACCAATCATTTGACCAAAACCTATGGAATCGAAATTGTAAAAAAGTGTGCTCATTTTGGAGAGACAATCTATACTGAGACGGATCAAATTGAATCGCTTACCCATGAAAAAGAAATGGCTAAGGAGATTATTAATAAACTCATTGCTCATGCCGTTACACCAATCTCGATGCTTTATATAATAGATGATTTGATGGATGAAACACCTTGGAGATAATACAAGGTGTTTTTTAATATCCATTTTTTTGAGTTATGTTAACCAAAGTTAAGCTTGTTAAACTAATTATTTATATTATATGATATAATAAATATAAATTAAGTTTTGAGGAGAAGATTTATGCTAAAAAGATTTAAAACTATATTACAACCTGCCGAAGCAGAAATCATAGAAAAAAAGTCAAGATTTATAGCCACAGTTCGACCTGTTAAGAATGAAGAAGAAGCACAGGCATTTATCGAAGAAATGAGAAAAAAGTACTGGGATGCAACCCATAATGTATTTGCCTATCAAATCGGTGAAAGAGATCAAATTCAGAGATTTAGCGATGACGGTGAACCTAGTGGAACGGCAGGGTTGCCTGTTTTAAATGTATTAAAAGGAGATGATCTAAAAAATACTGCCATTGTAGTAACAAGGTATTTTGGCGGAACCCTTCTTGGAACAGGGGGTCTTGTCCGGGCATATGGAAGATGTGCCAGGGAAGGCGTTTTGGCAGCTAAAATTGTTGAAAAAGTGCTTTACTGCGTTTTCCATGTAGTGACCGATTACTCCCGGCTGGGGAAAATACAGTATGAAATTCTTCAAATGGGGAATGTTATTCAGGATACAATCTATACTGACGCAATCACTTTTGTTGTTTTAGTAGAACAAGGAAATGAGGAGAAGTTTATCAGTAAAATAACCGAAATTAGCGGTGCCCAGGCACAGATCCAGCAAATCAAATATGTGTATGGTGCATGGATAGATAACGAATTGAATATTGAAGAAATAAATGAGGAGGAATCATTATGACACCAGAACAACTAATGGAAAAAAAGGTTTGGGCAGTGGTGGGGGCGACCATTGATCAAGAAAAATACGGGTACAAGATCTATAAAGCGTTAAAAGAAGCAGGGTATAAAGCTTATCCCGTTAGTCCAAAATATGATGAGATAGACGGGGATAAAGCCTACAAAGCTTTAAAGGATTTGCCCGAAAAGCCTGAAGTTGTTGATTTTGTTGTGAATCCCAAAATAGGACTGGGTGTTGTAGAAGAATGCGCCGAGCTGGGTATTAAAAACATTTGGCTTCAGCCCGGAACTGTCAGTGAGGAACTTCTTGCCCTGGCAAAAGAAAAAGGGATAAATGCTGTACAGGCGTGTGTATTGGTTGCCTTAAGAACCATGGGAAAATAAAAAATTAAGAATATATGGAAAAAGTATTGACAAATCAGAAAAATATATAGTAAAATAAACCAAAATCATAAATTCCGATAAAAATTATAGGGATTAAGGAGGAAGCACAATGAGTAAAGTATATAATTCTATTACGGAGTTAATTGGAAATACCCCTATCGTTAGATTAAATAAGCTAGTAGATCAAGATAGCGCAGAGGTTTATGTGAAATTGGAATGGTATAATCCTGGAAGCAGTGTAAAAGACAGAATTGCCTTAAATATGATTGAAGCTGCAGAAAAAGCAGGGAAAATAAAGCCAGGCGACACTATTGTAGAGCCTACCAGCGGAAATACAGGAATAGGTTTGGCGATGATTGGAGCAGCAAAAGGCTATCGTGTCGTACTAACCATGCCTGAGACCATGAGTTTAGAAAGAAGAAAACTTTTAAAAGCATTCGGTGCAGAACTTTACTTAACCCCTGGGTCAGAAGGAATGACAGGAGCAATCAATAAAGCTAAGGAATTGGTAGAACAAGAAGGTTACTTTATGCCTCAGCAATTTGAAAACCCAGCAAATCCTGAAATACATCGCAACACAACAGGGAAAGAGATTTTAGAAGCCATGGGTACGGATTTAGATGCATTTGTGTCTGCTATAGGAACCGGTGGAACCATTACTGGATGTGGTCAAGTATTAAGAGAAGCCATTCCTAATATAGAAATTGTAGCAGTTGAACCTGCAAAATCTGCTGTATTATCAGGAGAAAAGAAAGGCCCCCATTTGATTCAAGGAATCGGTGCAGGATTTATTCCGGATGTATTGGATACGAAAATTTATAATTCCATTGAGAAAATTACAGACGAAGAAGCATTAGAGACTGCAAGAAGAATGGCAAAAGAAGAAGGCATTCTTGTAGGAATCTCTTCAGGAGCTGCTATTGCTGCTGCTCTTAAAGTTGCAAAAAGACTTGGAAAAGGCAAAAAAGTATTAACGATTTCCCCAAGCTACGGTGAAAGATACTTAAGTACAGCATTATTTAATCAAGATTAATATCATTATACAAATATCCCCTTGAATTTTCAGTTCAAGGGGATATTTGTATTTCTTCCATCTCATCATATGCTTAAGTTTTGGAGAAACATGAAGTCTTATAAAACTTACGACTTTCGTATTGTGAATTTTATGCTGTTTATGATACGATAAATACATATTCTGCTAACATGAATAGAAATGAATCATTTTTTTATGAATTGATGATATTTTTAATGTTTTTTTATATGCCTAAAATAGAAAAGATTGAGAGGAATTACGATGATTAAAGCCATTTTCTTTGACTTAGACAATACTTTGTGGGATCATGATAAAGCTCAGGAAAAATCAATAGAAAGCGTTTATGAATACTTAAAAAAGCTTTGTTTTATTTCAGATGATAAAGAGACCTTTGCAAAGATTTACAATTATTGTAATGATAAAGTATGGGATGCTTATAAAAAAGGGAAGTTAGGTCATTCAGAAGTACGCATCAATCGTTTTATTGATTTACTGGAGCACTATAATATTAAAAACCGAGATTTAGCGATTGAATTAAATAAGCTTTATATATCCATTTATCCCACATGGACTTTTTTAGTAGAAGGAGCAAAAGAACTCTTAGAAGAATTAATGGAAAGATATCCCCTGGGGATTATTACAAACGGCTTTCCTGAAACTCAAGCCATTAAATTAGAGGGATCAGACTTAAAGAAATACTTTAAATGGATTGTTTATTCTGGAGAAGTGGGAAAAGCCAAGCCCCATCCAGAGATCTTTGATTACGCCATGGATCAAGCTCATGTATTACATGAAGAGATTTTGTTTATTGGTGATGATTTTGAGGGAGATATTATTGGAGCAAAAGAAGTAGGCATAAAAACCATATGGTTTAACCCTGAGGGAAAAGAAGAACCAAGACAAAAACAGTATGCTGACTATACTGTTTCAAGCTTGAAACAAATAAGCGATATTGTCAAATCTCAAGAATCATGCTAAAATATCTGGGATACAAGAATGTTAGGAGGAAATTGAATGGCAGGGCATTCTAAGTTTGCCAATATAAAGCATAAAAAAGAAAAGGCAGATGCCAAGAAAGGAAAGATCTTTACAAAGCTTGGTAGAGAAATTGCAGTTGCCGTTAAAGAAGGCGGCCCAGATCCTGCGAATAACGCAAAATTAAGAGATGTTATTGCAAAAGCAAAATCTAACAATATGCCTAATGATACGATAGAAAGAAGCATCAAAAAAGCAGCAGGGGACGTATCCGGAGTTAATTATGAACCTATTATTTATGAAGGTTACGGTCCTAGTGGAGTAGCTGTTATCGTAGAAGTATTAACGGATAATAAAAATCGTACAGCAGCCAATGTTCGCCATGCTTTCTCAAAAGGTGGAGGAAATATGGGGACTACTGGATGCGTATCTTTTATGTTTGATAAAAAAGGACAAATCATCATTGAAAGAGGCGACGACATCGATGAAGACGAGTTGATGATGCTTGCTTTAGATGCCGGAGCAGAAGATTTTGTTGCTGAAGAAGAAGGTTACGAGATCTTAACAGCACCTGAGGAGTTTTCGGTTGTGAGAGAAGCGCTTGAAAAAGCAGGTATTAATATGGCTTCCGCAGAAATCGCAATGATTCCTCAGACAACAACAACCTTAACAGATCCTCAGGATATTAAGAAAATGAGAACCTTATTAGATCTTCTTGAAGACGATGATGATGTTCAGGAAGTTTATCATAACTGGGATGAACCAGAGGAAGAGTAGACAGTTTTTAAATAGTATACAAAAGCATTTGGCCTTCTACTGGAAATATAAGCTATTTCTATAGAGGGCCTTTTAATTATTTATTCCATGGTGGATAAACTCATGGAATAAATAAAGGGAACTAATATTTTGATCTGTTTGGAGAATATCCCTTTTTTAAAGAAGAATAATAAAGAATAACAATATAGACTAATTTAGTGGAGGAAAGCCATGCCTAAGAAAAACGAAGTATATGAAACAATGATAGAAGATGTAATCTTTCCAAACAAAGGTATAGCTTATATAGAGGATAAAAAAGTAATCGTAAAAAACGCTATTAAAGGTCAGAAAGTTAAAGTGCGCATTACGAAGAAACGAAGAGACAAAATAGAAGCTTCGATTGAAGACGTTTTGGAAAGAGCGCCTATAGAAAAAGAAGCCGCCTGTCCTCATTTTGGAATATGTGGAGGATGTACCTATCAAACCTTGCCTTATGATGAACAGCTAAAACTCAAGCAAAATCAGGTAAAAAGATTGCTCAATCATGCAGGAATAGAAGGATATGAATTTTTGGATATCGTACCCAGCCCATCAGAATATTCCTATCGAAATAAAATGGAATTCTCCTTTGGAGACGTAGAAAAAGGCGGAGATCTGGCTTTAGGTATGCATAAGAAGGGCAGTTTTTATGAAATGGTTACCGTAGAAGGCTGCCAGATCGTAGATGAAGATTTTACAAAGATAATGATGAAAGTGCTGGAATACTTTAAAGAAAGAAAAGTTCCTTTTTATCATAACAGAAGACACGAGGGCTATCTTCGCCACTTAGTAGTGCGAAAAAGCGCCAAACTGGGAGAAATTTTAGTCAATTTAGTCACCAGTTCACAGATGGAGATGGATTTATCAGGTTTAGTTAAAGAAATACTTGAACTTAAACTTGAAGGTGAAGTTAAAGGAATTCTTCATACCATTAATGACAGTCTTGCAGATGTTGTACAAAGCGACGAAACCCGCATCCTTTACGGACAAGACTACTTTATGGAAGAAATTTTAGGGTTAAAGTTTAAAATATCAGCCTTTTCCTTCTTCCAAACCAATTCCTTAGGAGCAGAAAGACTATACTCCGTAGTGAGAGACTTTGCCGGTTCCACAAAGGACAAAATTATATTTGACTTATATTGCGGAACAGGAACCATTGCGCAAATCATGGCAGATGTATCCAAGAAAGTGATCGGCATTGAAATCGTAGAAGAAGCAGTCAAAGCGGCCAAAGAAAACGCCAAATTAAACGGCTTGGATAACTGTGAATTTATCGCCGGAGATGTGTTGACAAAAGTAGACGAACTAAAAGATAAGCCAGATTTAATTATCCTAGACCCACCACGGGATGGCATCCATCCAAAAGCAATTCATAAAATCATAAATTTCGGTGCCCCACAGATGATATACGTATCCTGCAAACCTACATCCCTGGCTAGGGATTTGAAAGTGTTTGTAGAGAATGGATATAAGGTGGAAAAGGTACAGTGCGTGGACATGTTTCCCCATACGCCACATGTGGAGTGCTGCGTATTGATGTCGCGGCTGTAAGCCTTGATTTTACTGGGTTTTCGGAATTACATCCAAGTTGTCTACTCAACCTGAAGCGCTAAAATACGTACACGGAAACAT